>JAIMAD010000328.1 GCA_023512145.1 Bacillus sp. (in: firmicutes)
CGATAAGCGCCGAGAGGTTGAGCTTGGTGGTGGTGACGAGCGAATCAAAATACAGCATGAAAAAGGAAAACTAACAGCTAGAGAAAGGATTGAACTTCTTGTCGATAAGGGCACTTTTTTTGAATTAAATCCTTTCATTGAGCATCGTACCAATGACTTTGGTCTTGCTGAACAAAAGGGGCCTGGAGACGGTGTTGTAACAGGCTATGGAAAAATTAACGGCCGGCCCATCTATCTTTTCTCGCAAGACTTTACAGTTTTTGGGGGGGCATTAGGAGAAATGCATGCTCAAAAGATTGCAAATGTGATGGATTTAGCTGCAAAAAATGGGGCACCGTTTGTCGGGCTAAACGATTCTGGTGGGGCCCGCATTCAGGAAGGTGTCGTTTCGTTAGATGGGTACGGGCAAATTTTTTACCGAAATGCCATTTATTCGGGTGTCATCCCACAGATTTCTGTAATTTTGGGTCCGTGTGCTGGCGGTGCTGTTTATTCACCGGCAATTACCGATTTCGTATTTATGGTTGATAAAATTAGTCAAATGTTTATCACCGGTCCCAAAGTAATTGAAACCGTCACAGGTGAGAAAATCAGCTCAGAAGACCTTGGCGGTGCAGGAGTGCATAATTCAATTAGTGGGAATGCCCATTTCCGGTCGGAAACAGAAGCGGAAGCCTTAGAACATGTTCGTAAATTACTTGGCTATCTCCCCCAAAACAATGAGGAAAAGCCACCAAGGCTTGCGGTCGAGGAGGACGATGATTATCGACCAGACTTAACTGAAACGATTCCTTACGATGCCGTTCGTCCTTATGATGTTCGTAAAGTTATTGAACAAGTAGCTGACAAGGACTCTTTTATGGAAATTCACAAGGATTTTGCTAGAAATATCGTGGTTGGCTTTGCACGAATTAAAGGGGAACCGGTCGGACTTGTCTGCAATCAGCCAAAAGTAATGGCTGGCGGTTTGGATATTGATTCCTCAGATAAGGCAGCTCGATTTATCCGCACCTGTGATTCTTTTAATATACCAATAATCACGTTCGAGGATGTAACCGGCTTCTTCCCTGGAATCAAGCAGGAACACGGTGGGATCATCCGCCACGGTGCGAAGATTCTCTATGCCTATTCCGAGGCGACGGTGCCCAAGTTGACGATTATTTTAAGAAAAGCCTTTGGTGGGGCCTATGTGGCCTTAAATAGTAAGTCGATTGGTGCTGACTTGGTGTTTGCTTGGCCTAATGCGGAAATTGCTGTCATGGGTCCACAAGGCGCTGCCAATATTATTTTTGCGAAAGAAATCAACAATAGTGAAAACCCTGAACTGACAAGACAACAGAAGATTGATGAATATCGTGAAAAGTTTGCCAATCCCTATGTGGCAGCAAGTAGAGGCATGGTCGATGACGTGATTGACCCAAGAGATACAAGAATAAAAATCATTCAAGCACTAGAAATGCTCAGAAACAAAAAAGAGTCGCGGCCGTACAAAAAACACGGGAACATACCACTTTAAAGGTAACGCCTTAATATTTTTGAAAATCGTGAAACTATATATCAATCATTTGATGACAGTACGGGGAAACGGTATACTAAAATAGTGAGTACATAACATGGAGGGGTAGACTAGATGGTTAATCAAGAACGTCTTTTAAACGAATTTTTAGAACTTGTCCAAATTGACTCAGAAACAAAGTTTGAGACTGAAATTGCTAAAGTATTAAAACAAAAGTTTACGGATCTTGGACTTGAAGTTTTTGAAGATGACACGACAGCGCAAACAGGTCATGGTGCCGGGAACTTAGTGTGCACACTTGCAGCAACAAAAGAAGGAATCGATCCTATTTATTTTACCTGCCATATGGATACAGTTGTCCCAGCTAAAGGTGTAAAGCCATCGATTAAAGATGGCTATGTTGTTACAGATGGCACGACGATATTAGGTGCCGATGATAAAACAGGCATTTCGGTCATGCTTGAAACCATTCGTGCCTTAAAGGAACAAAATCTTGATCATGGGCAAATTCAATTTGTGATCACGGTTGGGGAAGAATCTGGTTTAGTCGGTGCGAAAGCGCTCGATTCCTCATTAATGAAAGCAAAATATGGTTACGCCCTTGATAGTGACGGTTTAGTTGGTAATATCATTGTTGCTGCACCTACCCAAGCAAAAGTGAAAACAATTATTTACGGAAAAACAGCTCATGCTGGTGTAGCACCTGAAAAAGGGGTTTCTGCAATTACGATTGCTGCTAAATCCATTTCGAGGATGCCGTTAGGAAGAATTGATGAAGAAACAACAGCTAATATTGGTCGTTTTGAAGGGGGTTCGCAAACAAATATTGTTTGTGACCGTGTCGATATTTTGTCAGAAGCACGATCACTTATCCCTGAAAAAATGCAGGCACAAGTCAGCAAAATGAAAGCAGCATTTGAAACGGTTGCTGCTGAAATGGGCGGAAGAGCGGAAGTTGATGTAGAAATTATGTATCCAGGTTTTAAATTTGGCGAAGGTGACCATGTAGTAGAAATCGCTCGCAGGGCAGCAGCAAAAATCGGTCGCAGCTGTGAACTGTTGCATAGTGGCGGTGGCAGCGATGCGAATGTATTTGCTGGGTTCAACATTCCAACCGTAAACCTTGCAGTTGGATATGAAGATATCCATACAACAAACGAACGCATGCCGATTGAAGAATTGTACAAACTGGCGGAAATGACACTGGCAATCATTGATGAAGTTACTAACCAATAATAGTGAGTTTAAGGAGAACCTGTAACTAAAGGTTCTCCTTTTTGATATTATCAGAATTTATATCATTGAACTTCAATAAATATCCAGCGCCTGGCCCGTACTGCAAGTGTACTTCGCTCTCCCGAGTAAAAATCGGGTTTAGGATTTTTACCTCCCTTCGATATGTCAACACCTGAAACGAATCGCTCTTTGTGTGTCCTTTATTTTAGTCGAAGCGCGCAAGGAAGCACGTACCACTAAACGGGTGCTTGCGCTTTTCTGATATACTTAAGGTAGATAATGT
Organism: Bacillus sp. (in: firmicutes); assembly: GCA_023512145.1. GTDB lineage: Bacteria > Bacillota > Bacilli > Bacillales > Cytobacillaceae > Neobacillus. The sequence goes on from JAIMAD010000328.1 coordinate 3,036, forward strand.
TTTAGGGGTGTGTTTTAGCATGAAGGAAATGTATCCGAAAAATGGACGAGTCATTTTACATGTTGATATGAATAGTTTTTACGCCTCAGTTGAAATGGCCTATGACCCCACACTTAAAGGGAAACCGCTAGCGATTGCTGGAAACGTAGAGGAACGCAGAGGGATTATTGTTACTTGCAGCTATGAAGCGAGGAAATTTGGTGTAAAAACAACGATGCCACTTTGGGAAGCCAAAAAACTTTGTCCGGAATTACTTGTTATGAAACCCAATTTTGAGCGGTACCGAACTGCCTCAATTGGCATGTTTGAAATTCTTAGGCACTTTACAGAGCTTGTTGAACCTGTGTCGATTGACGAAGGGTATTTGGATATAACCGAGAGCTCTGAATTTGGCAGTCCCATTGAAATTGCGGAAAGTATTCAAAAGAGAGTGCTAAAACAGCTTGATATTCCTTGTAGCATTGGCATCGCCCCGAATAAATTTTTAGCGAAAATGGCTTCTGATATGAAAAAACCAATGGGAATTACCATTCTACGGAAACGTGATGTTCCTAATGTATTGTGGCCTTTGAATACAAGCGAAATGCATGGTGTTGGAAAAAAGACAGCAGAAAAGTTAGCGACGATTGGGATCAATACAATTGGAGATTTAGCAAAAGGGAATGAGATTCAGCTTAAAACACTTATTGGCATAAATGGTATCCGCATCAAAGAAAGGGCCAATGGTAAAGATATCAGACCAGTCGACCCAGATGCTGTTGCGGAATTTAAAAGCATCGGCAATTCAACGACCCTGCCAAAGGACATAACCAATCAACATGAGCTTTTCCATGTTTTAGAATCGTTAGCTGAAACGGTTTCTGTCAGGATGAAGCGAGAAAATGTCTTGGCGACTACCTTAGGAATTACCGTCCGCTATAAAGATCGAAAGACGATAACAAGAAGTAAAAAACTCCCCAACCCTATCAATCATAAAGAGGAAATCTCTTCGTTTGCCCAGCAGCTGTTTCTAAAATCTTGGAATGGTGACCCCGTTCGCTTGTTAGGAATAACGGGGTCTGATTTAGTCGAGCATGATTTTGCTTACAAACAGTTAGATATATTTTCGTTTGAGAAGGATGCAAAAAAAGAACCGTTACTTAAAATACTTTCTAATCTCCGTGAAAAGTATGGGGAAGATATTATCGAAAGTGCAGGTTCCCACAAGCTTGACCCCTCACATAATGTTGGGACGGGGACAAGCTTTAATAAAGATTTTCTGCGTTCCTTCCCTAATAAAAATAATAAAAAAGACTAAAAAGCACCTCTTTGCTTAGTACAAAGGGGTGCTTTTGAACATTTACTTACAATTATCTACATCTAAATCTGATACAGGCCACCAGAAGTAGCCGTCTTTTTCTAAAAGTTTATCTGCAGCTTCCGGGCCAAGTGATCCGGATTGATAATTCGGGAAAAAATCTGCTTTTGTATTTTCCCAAGCTTCCGAGATTTTATCGACAAAGCTCCAGGAATAGGCGACTTCATCCCAATGGGTGAAGTTCGTCGCATCGCCCCGCATACAATCTAAAAGAAGTTTTTCATAACCTTCAGGAGTGTTCATCCCATTAGTACTAGTATTAGCAAAACTTAGTTTCACTTCTTGTGCGTCCAAGTGGCCTCCTGCCTTCTTGGCGTTTAGATGCAGGGTAATGCCCTCCTCTGGCTGAATATGAATGACGAGGAGGTTCGGATTCAACATTTTTTCCGTTTGGTAATATAAATTCATAGGGATATCTTTAAACTGAACAACAATTTTTGTTGATTTCCTGTTCAATCTTTTCCCTGTTCGAATATAAAATGGGACACCGGCCCAGCGGAAGTTATCGATCTTAATTTTTCCGGCAACGAAAGTTTCTGTATTTGATTCTTTGTCGACCATGGGTTCAGTACGATAGGCAGGGAGTTGCTTATTATTTATCGTGCCCTCATCATACTGTCCGCGTACAAAATAATCATTTACTTGGTCACCTTCGACAGGGCGAAGAGCTCGAAACACACGGACTTTTTCGGAACGGATTTCATCGGTGGTTAGTTTGATGGGTGGTTCCATCGCAAGCAGTGCTACCATTTGTAACATATGGTTTTGAAGCATATCTCTTAAAGCCCCGCTGGTTTCGTAATAACGGCCCCGTTCTTCTACTCCGAGAGTTTCACTTGAGGTGATTTGAATATTCGAGATATACCGGTAATTCCATAGAGGTACAAAAATGGCATTGGCAAAACGAAATAATAAGATGTGCCGGACCATTTCTT
>JAIMAD010000329.1 GCA_023512145.1 Bacillus sp. (in: firmicutes)
GTATTGATATTTCTCACAAATCTCCCTTTCTTTTGCTTCAATCAGCTGCCACTTTTCTACCTCTCCAGGTAAAATATCTTGCGTACCTCTTGGAATGCTAATAGACATTGTGGAAATCCTCCCCGGTTTTAATTTTTATGTAGTTTGTATTAAAGTATAAAGTTTTGACTTTGAGAATTGTCCGTGCTACAGCGCCATAGCGACTAGTGTCCTTCGCTCTCAGCCCTAACATAAGTCAACACCTGAATCGCCTCCGGCTCTTCGTGTTTCCACTACTCACTTGGAGCGCTCCAGGCCTGTCGTCCGCTGACCATGGCGCTTGCACTTTTCTTATACAAAAACAAAAAACTCCCATCCCTTGTATGAATACAAGGGACGAGAGTTATAATAATCCCGCGGTGCCACCCTAGTTGAAGGCATAGTCTCATGCACTTCCTCTTTTACAGTTAACGCCTGCAACGTTATCTCCTACAAGAATTAATCTATTTCAGAGAGAAGCCTACGGAGTGTTCATTCATTAAGAACCATGTAGAAATGCTTTCAGCCTAGGCATTTCCTCTCTTTTCATGAATTTGCTTAATTACTATGCTCCATCATCGGTTATATATGTCTTTTTATTTTATTAATATTACGGAGCATCCCTAATAATGTCAAGCGGAATTCATGATCTTTCCAAATGTTTTTTTAACTTTCTGACATCCCCAATTGTTATTCCAAATTCAGACGCAAGCTCAAACGAAGTTCCCTGCTGTTCTTTTTGAATAAAATCATGAAAATCAACCCCGAAAAGTCGTCCATCCATTGACTGGACAGTCATTCCTTTGTCACTAGCTCTCAAACGTAGTCACCCCAGTCTTTTTCACCCTCATCCTTATTATTTCCAGTAATGGTGAAAAACTTGCATGAAAGTTGAGAAAATCATCAATAGTTGGTCCATTATTGCAATTTAAGAATGATTTTCAGTCCCTTTTACGATAGAATAAACTGGTAAAGGAGGATGTTATGGTTAAAAAGTTAAGTCTACTGTTATTATCTATTATCCTTATTTTTGGTTCCTATCTGCCGCAAACAAAAAGTAGTGCGGCGACTGATTCGATTACGATTTCCACCGATTCTATCAATATTCGCAGCGGTCCAGGCTTAAGTTACCCCCTTGTAACAACAGCAAAACGAGGCGAAAAGTATTCAATTGCGAAAGAAAAGGGTGAATGGATCGAGATTCAATTATCTGCTGGAAAAACAGGCTGGGTCGTCAATTGGCTTGTCACCAAGGAAAATGAGAAAAAAGACACTACTTCTACATCCAAAAACACGGTTGCGATTGCCAACACTGCGCAATTAAGGGTTCGCTCTGGGCCTGGGACAAGCTTTCGTGTAGTTGGGTCCTTAAATAAGGGACAAGAAGTTACCATCCTTGATCAAAATGAAAACTGGTATAAAACAACCTCAATATTCGGTGAAGGCTGGATAGCTAGAGAATTTTTAGATATCCAAACCGGCAAGCAGGAAAGTACACCGTCTCCTTCTACTGCAAATAAAACGAGCACAGGAATTGTCACTGGGGATACATTAAATGTTCGAAAGCAACCAACTACATCTAGTATTGTAATTGGTAAACTATCAAAGGGCGCAAGTGTGAAGATCATTTCTAAACAAAATAATTGGTTTGAGATTAGCTTTTCTAATAATCTAACGGGCTGGGTCAGTTCAGAATTTATTGATAGCCAAACTGGTTCAACTAAGGGTACACCTAGGGAAGAGTCGAGCGACATCATCGGAACGATAACGGCTGGTAGTCTAAATGTCCGCTCAAAATCATCTTTAAATTCAAACATCATTGGAACTGTAGTTAACGGTCAAAGTTTTACGATTCTTGAAGAATACAACAATTGGGTAAAAATAGAGTATAAGTCTGGTAGTTTCGGATGGGTGGCCGGGTGGTATCTTAGTATGCCAACAGCAAATATCCAATCTGGACAAGCTGTCAAGGAAAGCATGATTACCGTCTTACATAACGGGACAAATATCCGAAAAGACCCGAATGTACAAGCAAATGTTGTCGAACGCGCCAATGAGGGTGCTACTTTTTCTGTTAAAAGTATTAAAAATGACTGGTATGAAATAAAACTGAAGAACGGTAAAACAGCCTTTATTGCTGGCTGGATTGTTTCCATAAATGGGAGTGATCCACAGATTGAGAAGTCTGGAGCTGAAGGCTATCTTAAAAATAAAACCATTGTCCTTGACCCAGGACATGGGGGTGGAGATAACGGGGCAACAGGTACACGTGGAACATTGGAAAAAGACCTAACACTGCGGACAGCTCTGCTTTTATATGATAAATTAAAAGCTGCAGGTGCCAATGTCTACCTCACGAGAAAAAATGATACCTTTTTATCACTATCCTCTCGAGTTAGCCCAGGACGTTCCTACAATGCTGATGCCTTTATCAGCCTACATTATGATAGTGATTATGATAGTAATACACGTGGAATGACTGGCTACTATTATCATTCCTATCAAAAATCACTTGCTGAGTCCCTTTATGCATCAACAGTGGGGCAAACAAAATTGAGAAACCGTGGCGTACGTTTTGGTGATTACCATGTTGTTCGTGAAAATAGCCAAAAAGCAGTCCTAATGGAGCTTGGTTATTTAAGTAGCCCTGAAGAAGAAACGACACTCAATTCTAGCATGTTTCAAGAAAATGTCGCTTCTGGCTTATTTGACGGACTTGCAAGGTATTTTAAGGGTAGTTTATAACTAAAATTTAAAGATTGGCTTCGATAATCGCTATATCATAGAAAATCGAGTGTAAAATCGAATTGGTTTTATACTCGATTTTTTGTGTACAATTAACCATTTGGGCACTATAGATTGTCCATCGCTTTACTAACAAATTGGAGGCTTGGAGGGTAATTAAGTGCGGCTTTTTAATACCCCAAAAAGTGAAAATGTCCTCTATTTATAACCCTTTCCTCACTTATCCTTTAATTTTCCCGATTATGGAAAATTTGTCTGCGTGGTATTACTTTGTGAAAAACACCTTAGTTTTTTAGGTAGTGTAATAACAAAAAGCTTGAGGATATCCTCAAGCTTTTCTTGTCAACCTATACTGTCAACGATTATCGTTACTGGACCATCATTGGTTAGTTCGACATCCATCATTGCACCGAACCTACCTGTTTCAACAGTGATACCTTTTTCACGCAGCAGGCGGTTAAACAACTCATAAAGCTGTTGGGCTTGTTCCGGCCGCGCCGCTGCCATAAAATTTGGTCTTCTCCCTTTTCTACAATCACCATAAAGAGTAAATTGTGAAACAGAGAGAATTTCTCCACCAACGTCCAGTAAAGACAAATTCATCAATGCACCCTCATCTTCAAAAATTCTCAGGTTGGCAATTTTTTCGGCTAGGTAAACAGCATCCTCTTCCGTGTCTCTATGTGTGACCCCTACAAGTAAGACAAGCCCTTTTGATATTCTACCTATCACTTCACCAGCAACAGCTACATAGGCACTTTTACTTCGTTGAACAACTACGCGCATCTCTGTACTCCTTAATTCATTATTCGACGAACAGAATAGATATCGTGAATTTGTTTAATCCGATCGACTACTTTTTGCAAATGGTTCACATTGTGAATCGCAATCGACATACTGATCGTCGCCATTTTATTACGGTCCGATTTGCCAGAGACAGCAGAGATATTTGTTTTAGTTTCATTTACGGCTTGGAGTACTTCATTTAACAACCCACGTCGATCATAACCGCTGATTTCGATATCAACGTTATATTCCTTCCGGTCATTTAAGGAAGATTCCCATTCGACTGGAATTAATCTTAATTGGGCATCATTCGAATCAATGTTGGTACAATCCGCGCGGTGAACAGAAACGCCGCGACCCTTAGTAATAAAACCGACAATTTCATCTCCAGGGACTGGACTACAGCATCTGGATAAACGGATCAATAAATTATCAATTCCAGATACCCGAACGCCGGATTCACGCCTTTTCGCTGCAGGGAAGGTCTTCAAATCAGTAATTGCTTTTGTAATATTGGTTGATTGTTCACTATCACGCTTTTTACGCCATTTCTCCGTTAAGCGGTTTGCCACCTGCAGCGCTGTCACACCGTTATAGCCCACTGCAGCATACATATCTTCTTCATTGGAAAAATTAAATTTCTCAGCAACCTTTTTCAGATTGTCGCCAGTTAAAATTTCTTTTAGATCGAAACCCATACTCTTGATTTCTTTTTCAACAAGCTCTTTGCCTTTATCAACATTTTCATCACGTCGCTGTTTCTTAAAGAAGGCACGAATTTTGTTTTTCGCTTGTGAGGTTTGTGCAAGCTTCAACCAGTCCTGACTAGGACCATAGGAATGCTTCGACGTTAGGATTTCGATAATATCGCCCGTCTTGAGCTGATAGTCAAGCGTGACCATTTTACCGTTTACTTTTGCACCAATCGTCTTATTGCCAATTTCAGAGTGAATACGATAGGCAAAATCAATAGGAACAGAACCAGACGGCAACTCCATCACATCACCTTTTGGTGTAAACACAAAAACCATATCTGAAAATAAATCAATTTTAAGTGATTCCATAAACTCTTCTGCATCGGCAGTATCATTTTCAAACTCGAGTATTTCTCTAAACCACGTCAATTTTTGTTCGAAAGATGTGCTTTCATTCAGTTCTTCTTTGCCTTCTTTATATGCCCAGTGGGCGGCAACTCCAAATTCAGCAATGCGATGCATTTCAGATGTTCGAATTTGCACCTCAAGTGGGTCCCCCTTGGGTCCTATGACCGTCGTATGCAGGGATTGATACATATTCGGCTTTGGCATCGCAATATAATCCTTGAAACGTCCAGGCATTGGTTTCCAGCACGTATGAATGATTCCGAGTACAGCATAGCAATCTTTAATGCTACCTACGACAATTCGGGCGGCAAGCAAATCATAAATCTCACTAAATTGCTTATTTTGCAAAGCCATTTTCCGATAAATGCTGTAAATATGCTTTGGTCTTCCCGATAACTCCGCTTTAATGTTAACTTCACTCATACGGACCTTAACCTCTTCGATTACATCTGACAAGTATTGCTCTCGTTCCGCACGTTTCTTTTTCATTAAGTTAACAATCCGGTAATATTGCTGTGGATTTAAATACCTTAATGCAGTATCTTCGAGCTCCCATTTGATCTTAGAGATACCAAGTCGATTAGCTAAAGGTGCAAAAATTTCAAGTGTTTCATTTGAAATCCGACGCTGTTTTTCTAAAGGAAGATGTTTAAGTGTACGCATATTATG
>JAIMAD010000330.1 GCA_023512145.1 Bacillus sp. (in: firmicutes)
GTCGTAAGCGGTTTTGTTTTTCTTGGGGTCAATGGGTTCGGGCAGCTGCACCAAGATAAATTTGCGGTTGCCGCCGTCTTCGGCATTGAGTTGCATCACCGCATCGCCTGTAGTGCCACTGCCGGCGAAGAAGTCGAGGATGAGAGCAAATTCATCATTTATTGAATATAATAAATACTTCAACAATGAGACTGGCTTTGGATGTTCAAATACTTTGGCTTGAAATAATTCATTTATATCTGAATTGCCTGCCAAAACATCACCAACTTCGTTATCTGGAATAAGTGTGGTTGGAGCTAAGTCTGACGTTTCAATTTTCTTTGAGTAAGGAATAAAATCTTTTGTTTTAATTACAATTTTTGTTCCTTTTTTAATTTCATCTTCAAGATAAGATTGCGACCAAATTACTTTACCCGATAAGTCAAAATCATTCTGTACTTTTCCATTTGAAACAATAACATCATTATGAAGTATGTATCCAGAATTTAATTTACCTGCCTTATAAATTCCATCAGGTAAATTTGTTTCAATCCATTCCTTCTTAAATGACAATCTAGATATTTGGGTACCAGGCTTGTTTTTAGTCAAACTTGGCAGGCCTTGCGTTTGTTTCTGTTGACCGATTAATTTTTTTATATTTTGTTTGTTTTGATGGGATCATCATCTGTTTGGTTTTAATTAATCTTCTATTTTAAGTTTTTCTTCTTCAACAAGTGTTCTTCTTAAAATTTTACCTACAGCTGTTTTAGGCAATTCTTTTCTAAATTCATAGAGTCTTGGTACTTTATATGCAGCAAGATATTTTCTTGAAAATTCGTTCATTTCTTCTGACGTGACTACCGCACCTTCTTTTAAGACAATATATGCCTTCACCGTTTCCCCACGATATGCATCAGGAATTCCTGCAGCAACTGCTTCAAGAACATCTGGATGTTCATACAGCACTTCTTCGATTTCTCTAGGATAAATGTTGAACCCACCAGCAATTATCATATCCTTCTTGCGGTCGACGACATAAAAATAGCCTTGGTCATCCATATAACCCAAATCACCTGTATATAGCCAGCCATCTTTTAATGTCTCTTCCGTTTCTACTGGGCGGTTCCAATATCCCTTCATAATTTGTGGACCCTTGATCACGAATTCACCTATTTCTTTTACTGGAACAGGTTCACCAGTATTCATGTCTAGGACCTTGACCTCGGTATCAGGCCAAGGAACACCAATACTTCCTTTTACCCTTGGTACGTCCCACAAAAAGTTTGAATGGGTAACTGGTGATGCTTCTGTTAACCCATAACCTTCAACAAGTTTACCTCCTGAAACCGCCTCAAACTTCTCTTGTATTTCAACCGGTAGCGGGGCCGAACCACTCATGCATGAAGAAATCGAGGATAAATTGTACTTTTGCAAATCAGGATGATTTAAAATGCCAATATACATTGTTGGTGCGCCTGGGAACAGGGTCGGGTGCTGTTTTTGGATGGTTTTTAAGGTTGTTTCTACATTAAATTTAGGTAATAAAATCATTTTATAGCCCATCATAACGGATAAAACCATAACAGTTGTCATACCATAAACATGGAAAAATGGAATAATTCCTAGAATAGATTCATCGCCTGGTTTAGATTTATATAGCCACGCCTGGCACTGCGTTGTATTGGCAATTAAATTCTTGTGTGTTAACATAACACCCTTTGGTGACCCGGTCGTACCACCTGTATATTGAAGCAAGGCAATATCTTCATCAGGATTGAACTCATGCTCCACTAGTTTTTTAGGTTTCATTTTTAGAATTGTTGTAAGTAAATGGGTGCTGCCTTCATGCTTTGCTTTGACGACAATTCCATATTGTTTCTTCTGGATGTAAGGATAAATTAGATTTTTGGGAAATGGTAAGAAGTCTTTGATAGCGGTTACAATAATATGCTGTAATTTTGTTTGTGGCATGATTTTAGAGACGCGTGGGTAGAGGATATCTAGGGTGATAATCACTTTTGTTCCGGAATCCTTCATTTGGTACTCAAGCTCACGTTCCGTATACAATGGATTGGTTGCAACAACAATTCCGCCAGCCATCAAAATGCCATAATAAGCTATAACCGCCTGGGGTGTATTTGGAAGCATGATAGCGACCCGATCATTTTTTGAAATGCCAAGGGTTTGCAAGTAACCGGCAAAGTTCATCACATCATCATAAAGCTTCTTGTAGGTGATTTCTTTTCCCATAAAATGAATAGCGACTTTTTCTGGAAACTTTTGAACAGAATTCACTAAGTATTGTTGTACTGGCTCTGAAGAGTAAACGAGCATGGAAGGAATTTCTCTTGGGTAAACCTGTAACCATGGTTTGGACTCATACATATTATCCCTCTTTTCTCCGTCGACATTTTTCGACAATTTAAAATATTCTAACTTCCTCTTCTATTATATTACAATATTTCACAATTAACAATTGCAGTTATGACAAAAAAACCATTACTGAAAAGATTTCAGCAATGGTTTTTAACTTAAACAAAAAATATTAAATAGATCAAACCGACTAGGAAAAACAAGCCACATAATCCGAGAAGTACTTTAGCTAATGTCTCCACTGTTTATTCTCCCCTTACTCAATTCCCGCACTAATCACAAAGGATAACCCGATTGAGATTACCATCGAAATCAAACCAACAGCACGGTTATCCTTTTGGATTTCATCATCAATATTGAATGTTGGTGTTAAAAATTCAAAAATAAAATAACCGGCTAATAATAGCAAAAAGCCATAAATTCCAAAACCAACCATGGTCAGGAGAGAATCATGCTGTCCAATCGTATGAGCAAAAATATTAGCAACCCCAAATATTTTCCCGCTGGTAGCCATCGCCACAGAAATGTTTCCCTTTTTAATTTCTTCCCAATTTTTATATTTCGTCACCAATTCAAAAATAGCCAAAAAAACAACGATACACAAAATTACCACACTATAATTAGCAACAATTTGAATGTATTCATTCTCCCAAAACTGGTCCATAGACAAACCTCCCCAGCATTATTTAAATTCAACGATAGTAACTCCAGATCCGCCCTCACCGGCTTCTCCAAAACGAATTTTATTGACAGAACGATGGTTTCTCAAATATTCCTGAACCCCTTGTCGGAGCGCACCCGTCCCTTTTCCATGAATAATTGAAACACGAGGATAACTAGAAAGCAGGGCATCGTCAATATACTTTTCTACTTTTAGTAGAGCAGCGTCATACCTTTCCCCGCGCAAGTCTAATTCCAATTTAACATAGGAATCCCGGCCAGTTACAATCGTCATTGGCCTTGTCTCCACTTGTTTAGGAGCTACTATATATTCCATGTCTTTTTCCTTCACTTTCATTTTCAAAATGCCAATTTGGACCTGCCATTCATTTGAAGATACTTTTTCCATGAGCGTGCCTTTTTGGTTAAAGGTAAGTACCTTCACTTCATCCCCAGGCATAAGCGTAAGCTTTTTGTCTTTCTTATTGCTAAGCTTCGTTGCTTTCTTTAATACTGGCGTTGCGTTATCAAGACGCCGCTTTGCATCAATTAATTCATGCTCTTTAATTTCCACATGCTTTTCGGTTCGCATTTTACGGAGTTCACGGATGACATGCTCCGCCTCTCTTTTCGCCTCTTCAACAATCCCTGCTGCTTTATCCGCCGCTTTTTCGAGCATCGCGTCTTTTTTTTCGTCAAATTCAAGCAGTTGCTTCTGCAGGTCTTGATCTGTTTTCTTCGCCTGCAATAAATAGGCACGAGCTTCTTGCTGCTCGACTTCTGCCTGCCGCTTACTTTCCTCTAAGGAAGCGATCATACTATCGATTTGGTTCGCGTCCTCACTTACATGTGAGCGCGCTGCTTGAATAACCCGATCATTCAAGCCAAGTCGTTTCGAAATTTCAAAAGCATTACTCCGCCCTGGTACACCTAACAACAGTTTATATGTTGGGCTTAATGTCTCCACATCAAACTCGACACTGGCATTCATCACACCCTCACGGTTATAACCATACGCTTTTAACTCTGGGTAGTGCGTCGTGGCAATCACCCGTGCACCCTTTTTGTATACTTCATCTAAAATTGAGATGGCTAAGGCGGCGCCTTCCTGCGGATCGGTTCCCGCTCCAAGCTCATCAAACAATACCAGGCTATTAAAATCAACTCTATTTAAGATTTCAACAATATTGACCATGTGAGAAGAAAACGTACTTAAACTTTGTTCAATCGACTGTTCATCGCCAATATCGGCATAAACTGCGTCAAAGACGGCTAGTTCGGAACCATCAAGGGCCGGAACCTGCAAACCTGCCTGGGCCATCAATGTACACAAGCCTAATGTTTTTAAGGTGACCGTTTTCCCACCGGTATTCGGCCCAGTAATGACAATCGTAGTAAAATCCTTCCCAAGCTTTATATCATTGGCAACCACTTCATCCATTGGTATCAAGGGGTGCCTTGCTTTAAATAAAGATATTCTTCCCTCATTATTCATGACGGGTTTCGATGCTTTCATCACTTTCCCGTATCTTGCTTTTGCAAAAATAAAGTCTAAATTAGCCAGAACAGCTACAATAACCTGGAGCTCACCCTCATGTTCGGCAGCATGAGCAGAAAGTTCTGCGAGTATTCTTTCGATCTCAAGAGACTCCTTGACACGAATATCCTGCAATTGATTGTTTAATTGGACAATGACCTGCGGTTCGATAAATAAGGTTTGCCCTGATGCGCTTTGGTCATGAATAGTTCCACCATAGTGACTGCGGTATTCCTGTTTAACAGGAATAACAAAACGATCATTTCGAATCGTGACAAGCGTGTCAGACAGCATTTTACTGGCATTTGATCCGCGAATCATGCTTTCTAATTTTTCACGAATGCGCGCTTCATTTGAACGAATCTGATGCCTTAATGTCCGCAAAAGGTCACTGGCACTATCTAACACCTCGCCGCTTTCATCAATCGCATCCTGAATGGCTTTCTCAAGGTTTACCAGTGGAATAATTTGCCCCACTTGTTGTAACAAGATCGGTATCTCCGTTCTTTCATCTGCGAATTCTTCGATAAATCGTTTGATTCGCCGACTTGCATGAACCGTTCGTGCGATATGGAATAGTTCGTGCGGACTTAGCACACCTCCAATAACGGAGCGTTTGATATGGGCGCGGATATCATGAATACCTGAGAGTGGCACATTTCCTTTTGCACGAAAAACGGAAGACGCCTCATCTGTTTCCTCTTGAAGTCTGAGGACTTCTTCAAAATCAGTTGACGGTACTAACTCATTAATTTTATCTCTCCCAACTGA
>JAIMAD010000331.1 GCA_023512145.1 Bacillus sp. (in: firmicutes)
GAACCAATCCAATCCGATGTCCTGGCTTGATTTCAACCATTTCCGGGTCTTCTCCGGCCATACGAACAAATCCGCCAATCGGAAGTAAGCGTATGGTATAGGTTGTCTCCTCTCTTTTAAAAGAGAATACTTTTGGACCAAAACCAATTGCAAATTCACGGCATAAAATACCTGCCCTTTTTGCGAAAATCAAATGACCAAGTTCATGAAAGAAGACGAGGGCGCCAAAAATCACAATAAAGGCAATAACTGTACTCAAAAATAAAACCACCTTTTTTATAGAAGTGAATGTATATACTGTCTCGTTTCTTTGTCTACCTCTTGTATTAAACTTAAGCTTGGGTTTTCTATGGATTGATGAGCACGTAAGGCCTTCTCAATCAAATCCTCAATCTGCAAGAAACGTATTTTACCTGCCAAAAATGCCGCTACCGCAGCCTCGTTGGCAGCATTCAAGACAGTCGGCATCGTTCCACCCTTTTTTCCAGCCTCATATGCAAAACCAAGGCAGCGGAATCGCTCAACATCCATTTCCTGAAAATGTAGCTTCCCCACACTAGCCAAATTCAGCCTCTTCGCTGAAGGAAATGGCAGACGATCAGGGTATGTGAGCGCATATTGGATTGGCACTCTCATATCTGGGGATCCAAGTTGGGCAATGATACTACTGTCATGAAATTCAACCATGGAATGAATAATGCTTTCTTTATGGAGTAGTACATCAATTTTGTCATAAGGTAGATTAAAAAGCCAGTGTGCTTCAATTACTTCCAACCCTTTGTTCATCATCGATGCAGAATCAATCGTGATTTTTGCCCCCATCGACCAATTTGGGTGGTTTAACGCTTCTTGGACAGTCACATTTTCTAGTTCCTTCCTAGAACGATCACGAAAGCTCCCCCCTGAAGCAGTTATAATTAATCTTTCAATATTTTTCTTTTTTTCTCCCTGCAAGGCTTGAAAAATGGCAGAATGCTCACTATCTACGGGGATAAGTGAAACATTGTTCTTCTCGGCAGCAGCCATGATTAAATGCCCAGCAGTAACGAGCGTTTCTTTATTGGCAATGGCGATAACTTTTCCGCATTCAATTGCTTGTAATGTTGGGTTTAAACCGACACTTCCAAGCACGGCATTAACAAGAATGTCTACTTTTTCATATACCGCAACTTCAATTAGTCCTTCCTCACCATATGTAAACTTAGTGGAAGGGAATTCTGTCTTTAACGTTTTCCAGTTATGATAGTCTTGCACAGAAACTAGGTCGGGCTGAAATTCACCAATCATATTTCGAGCTAAATCGATATTCTTACCAACAGAAAAAGCAGCTAATTTAAATTCAGTGGGATTCTCGCGAATAATATCTAACGTTTGCGTCCCAATCGATCCGGTTGCGCCAAGTAAACTAATTATCTTCAAAAATTATTCAACTCCTAGAAAGTGAAGCGCAAGCGCTTTATACCCAAAGATGAAAAAGATGGAACAAGGGCCAAACAAATATAAGGCTATCAAATCGATCAAGGATTCCCCCATGCCCTGGTAAAATATTACCTGAATCTTTCACATTAAAGTGACGTTTAAATGCTGATTGAACAAGATCCCCAATTTGTCCAAAAATAGAAAGGACGATGGCTATCACAACTAATGATACGTTTAGTTTCGCAAAGAAAACAAAGAGTCCAGCGACAATAACTGCACAGACTACACCGCCCAATGAGCCTTCTACGGTTTTATTAGGGCTGATTTCCGGCCATAGTTTATGTTTGCCTAGAGATTTACCAATAAAATAAGCACCAGAATCCGTTGCCCAAATAATAAATAAGGAATAAAAAACAAAAACTAATCCTGCCTCACGAATTTCCATGAAAAAGTAAAAACCAACTCCAACATAGATGGCAGAGAGAATCGAAAAACCAACATCTTCAAAAGTAAATTGATTTTTGGTTATCACTGTATAAGCCAATAATAACAGAATAAATACTATAGCAAGCTCTGTTTTTGTATAAGTAAGGGAGGCAAACGTATCCGAATATTGCTTTGGAAACAGAATAACCCAAAGAAATAGGATAGAAAGCAAACCATTTGCAGAGAAGATGTTTATCTTTTTCATTTTTAATAATTCATATAAACCAATGGTTGCAAGAAAATATGTTAATAATACAAATGGAAGTCCACCGTAAACTACGATTGGCAAAAAAAGTGCTGCTGCTACAACTCCCGTTATAATTCTTTCCTTCATTTAATCACTCAACACCCTTTTCTTTTTAGAATGAGCTAACCCTTCTATGTAGAAAAATCTCAAAAGGGAATTTTAAAAAAATGTTTATACCCCGCCAAAACGGCGCTGGCGTTTTTGAAACACTTCAATCGCCTCAAACAAATGTTCCTCACTAAAATCTGGCCAGAAAACATCCGTAAACCAAAATTCTGTGTAGGCTAATTGCCAAAGCATAAAGTTGCTCAAGCGAATTTCACCGCTAGTTCGGATTAGAAGGTCTGGGTCTATGAAATTAGAAGACATTAAGTACGAGGAAAACACTTTTTCGTCTAGTGCATCTTCCTCCAATTTACCACTGTTACAATCATTTAAGACTAGCTTAACCGCATCGAGTATTTCAGCTCTACTTCCATAGTTCAGTGCAAAGTTTAAAACTAATCCATCATTATTTTTTGTCTTTTCAATAGCATTTTCAATTGCTCGCAGTGTATGTACAGGGAGTTGATTTTTATATCCCATCATTTTCACTTGAACATTTTCTTTAATCAATTCTGGCAGGAAAGTACCTAAAAATTCATCAGGTAGCTTCATAATATAATCTACTTCATTTTTTGGTCTTTTCCAGTTCTCAGTGGAAAAAGCATATAAGGTTAAGACTTTTACTCCAAGAGCATTTGCTAACTTCGTTGTTTTGCGGACAACCTTCATACCCTCATGATGACCCGCAATACGTGGCAAAGCTCTTTTCTTAGCCCACCGCCCGTTGCCATCCATAATTATCGCCACATGCTCAGGAATAGACGATTTTTTAATTTCTTCTATTTTTTCTTGGAGTGTGGAAGAATTATTTTTGTTCTTCCAAAGCTTTATTTTATTAAACATACATTGCTCCTCCAATTAGTTAATCATTTCCATTGAACCCTAGTGTGTTGTTATGTATTGGCT
Source organism: Bacillus sp. (in: firmicutes) (assembly GCA_023512145.1). Taxonomy (GTDB): domain Bacteria; phylum Bacillota; class Bacilli; order Bacillales; family Cytobacillaceae; genus Neobacillus. Next base: position 3,164 of record JAIMAD010000331.1, read on the forward strand.
ATTTCGGGGTAATATGCTTTTATCATACCAAAAAGGCAAGAAGATATCTCTATTAATAACTTATGTATTTTTAAAGGAATTAAGAATAATACAGAGAGAACTTTCTGGTACTAACAACACAGCCTTAATTTGCAATAAAATAGTTAAAAAACCCCCTAATTAAGAGGGTTCTCAATAGCAATTGGGAGGAAATTATACCTCTAAAATTTCCTTTTCCTTATCTTTCGTTATTTGATCAACTTTTGAAATATTCTCATCTGTAATCTTTTGTATATCATCAGAATAGCCGCGATGAGCATCTTCTGTAATTACACTATTTTTTTCTAGCTTTTTCAAATCATCATTGGCATCACGACGAATATTACGGATAGCCACTTTGGCTTCTTCCGATTCCTTCCTGACTAATTTCACAAGCTCCTTACGACGCTCTTCAGTCAATTGTGGAATAGCGAGGCGGATGACCATACCATCGTTTGAAGGATTTAGCCCTAAATCAGACTTCAAAATAGCTTTTTCAATATCACCAAGTATAGATTTATCATATGGTTGAATGACAAGAAGTCTAGCTTCTGGTGTGGTAATTCCTGCCATTTGATTCACGGGAGTCGGTGCACCATAATAATCAAACGTTATTCTATCCAATAAAGAAGCACTTGCCCTTCCAGCACGGATGCTGGCAAGCACACGTCCATAGGACTGAATCGCTTTTGTCATTCGGTCTTTTGTAGTAGTGATAACTTGTTTTGGCATTAATTTCTCCCCCTGACTATCGTTCCAATCTTTTCACCCATTACTGCACGTTTAATATTACCTTTTTCCATAATTGAGAAAACAATTAACGGAATATCATTATCCATACATAAGGAAGAAGCTGTTGAGTCCATGACCTGTAGTCCTTCTTTTAGAACATCGAGGAACGACAAATCTTCATATTTAGTGGCATTTGCATCTAATCTCGGGTCTGCAGAATAAACCCCATCCACATTATTTTTTGCCATTAAAATAACTTCAGCATCAATTTCTGCTGCTCGTAATGCAGCTGTAGTATCGGTAGAGAAATATGGATTCCCTGTACCTGCCGCAAAAATGACCACTCGTTTTTTTTCTAAATGCCTGATCGCACGACGTCTAATATAGGGTTCAGCCACCTGGCGCATTTCAATAGATGTTTGCACACGTGATTCAACTCCTAAGAGCTCCAAGCTATCTTGAAGTGCTAAAGAATTCATAACCGTCGCAAGCATACCCATATAATCAGCAGTTGCCCGGTCCATACCCATCTCACTACCGATCTTCCCACGCCAAATGTTTCCACCACCGACAACGACAGCGACCTCTACACCAAGCTCTGCAATCTCTTTTACTTGTTGGGCAATCGATTTGATTACAGAAGGTTTAATTCCAAAGCTTGATTCACCTGCAAGTGCTTCACCGCTCAATTTTAAAACTACGCGTTTGTACTTAGGACCGCTCATATAAACCTCCGTTTATGTAAATTTAGAAAAGCGAAAGGCGAAGGACATAAGTGCGAGCAGGCAGGTTAATCTTTACCCTTCCTACCCGCTTCGCATATGACCTAGAGCCGATAAGCTTTAAGCTAGATAATTCTCAAAGTTAAAATGATATAAATTCTAATACTATTAGAAAAGCGCAAGCACCGTGGAGAACCTCGATTTCAGAAGACTGAGTCTTGATACATCCTGTATGTGCTTCTTTCTAAAAGCCAAGTTCCCTGCGCACCTTAAGGTGATGGTCTTTTGTGACTACATCTCTGATGTGACGCGACCTCGTGTGGACTAGCTACTTAAGCTAGAATTTCTTCCATAATCTTTAAAAATAGGGAACACACCGTGTTCCCTATACAAAAATATATTACAGGAAGATTCCCTGAACTTTATTAGCCTATCTTGTTATTATTTTTTCAATTGGTTCATAACTTCTTCAGCAAAGTTTTCTTCACGTTTTTGGATTCCTTCGCCTACTTCATAACGTACAAACTCACGGATTGTTGCACCTTTGGATTCAACGAATTGACGTACCTTTTGATCAGGATTTTTAACAAATGTTTGGTCATGAACGCAAACATCTTCAAAATATTTGCTAAGACGGCCTTCTAC
>JAIMAD010000332.1 GCA_023512145.1 Bacillus sp. (in: firmicutes)
CCTTTTAAGAAAACATGGTATACTGTGCAAAGGATTTACTCGCAAATAAAGGCAAGAATAGCATTGTTAGGGGAGTTATTTATGAATTACAAGGTTGTCATCTTAGATATTGACGGAACGATCCTTCCACATGGGAAATCTGTTAGTCAAACCACAAAGGACGCTATCCAGCAATTAAGGGATAAAAATATACAGGTTGTCATTGCTACGGGGAGGGCTCCCTATTTTTCAACGTCGATTATTCAGGAAATAGGCGTTGACTCGATGGTCTTTTTTAATGGTGCATCTGTCTATCATGAAGGAGCAGAAATCTACAAGAATTCAATTGAGAAAAATGTCTTAAGGACATTACTGGGATTGTCTCATGATTCTAAACATCCGCTTACTTTTTTAGGCGGTACGAGTTTTAAAGTTACAGATTTATTGCACCCATTCGTAATGGAAGCGTTCCAGCATGATTTGTGGAAGCCTGAACTTGCCCCGCCTCAATTTTGGCTAGACCAAGATATTTATCAATTGTTCCTCCATTGTGATGAGGCGGAGGAGTTAAACTATCAAAAAAAGATTCCAGAATTAGATTTCAGAAGGTGGAGTTCAGGGGCAAGAACATTTGATGTGAATTTGGCCAATACACACAAAGCTGTCGGTCTAACTAAATTGTTAGAAAAACTCGGCATTGCTCCTGACGAGGCAGTTGCCTTTGGGGATGGTTTAAACGATATTGAAATGCTCTCAATGGTAGGAATGGGCGTGGCGATGGGGTCTGCACGCAGTGAAGTGAAAAGTGCTGCCAATATGGTAACTCTCTCCGCCGAAGAAGACGGAGTACGACATGGTTTAGAGCGTCTCGGTTTAATCTAAATTTATCAATCTACTGTTAACTTTTCACATGGGGAATGTTTTATAATCTTCCTTTCATGCAAAAATGGGTATGATGTTTTTTTATAAACATCATACCCATTACTATGTGTAAACATAAATAACCCTTTGAATTCAAGGTATTTCTAGTCCCTAAGAATTACAATTTGAAGGGGTAGTCATTCAAAATCCTCATGTAAGACATATTTCTTCCCCAACAAATTTAATAATCTACTGACAACTATGGCAATAATAACTGAGTAGTTATTGAAGTAGTTTGAGAAAACATTATTCTGTTGTAGAAGGAGGAAACTTTGGAACATACTTGGCTTTCTCTGTTACCGTTTCTTATTGTCATTACCATGTCCATTTGGTTAAAAAATATTTTACCAGGACTTATCATAGGATTGCTTGTTGGTTCTCTACTGTTTACTGCCAAATTATTAGATGGGACAAATCAATCTGTTTCATATATCGTAACCACTTTGTCCGATGAGACAAATATAAAAATCATTGGGTTTCTTTATTTGTTTGGAGGACTCGTTGGGATGATGAACATTTCTGGGGGCATTAAAGGTTTTTCAGAATGGATTGGGACAAAGATTCGAACGGAGCGTGGGGTGCTGGGGCTTATCTGGCTTACACTCCCTTTTACGTTTATGATGCCGATGTTTCGGATCATGATGATTGGTCCCGTCGTCAAATCGCTTGCTAAAAAAATGAATTTACCAAAACAAAAGGTCGGGCTGACGATGGATATATCGACAGAATCCGTCATTGTCCTTTTACCAGTTGCCACGGCATTTGTTGGGTTCATGGTCTCTTTAGTGGAATCCGGCATTCGGGAACTAAATTTGGATATGTCTCCCTATGAGGTATTCTTACTGAGTATATTGTTTAATTATTTCGCGATCGTCATGTTGGTGATTGGTTTGATCCAAACCCTACGGACTCCTTCGAAAACAACTAATCGGCATTTAAAAACAGATCAAGAACAGCTGGAAGAGGAAATGCATGAATTTCACCGCATTGGAATTAAAAGAGAATTGTCCTTGGTAAAAGCACAACCGTGGAATTTGATTGTCCCTGTCTTCTTGTTGTTAGGATTATCATTATTTCTATTGTGGCAAGACGGTAAGGCTAAAGGAGCATTAACACTATTTGAAGCTTTATCGATGGCCGATGCCACCTTTGTCATGCTCTTAGCCGTTTTCATCACACTTATCTTATCCAGTATTTTTTACATCATCAGACGGCAGCCATTAACCGAAATATTGTACCATTTTTATGATGGCGGCAATCAAATGATGGAGCCAATCAGTTTTCTAGTTCTCATTTGGGCATTGACACTATCTGCCGAGGATCTTGGTTTTTCCACATTTATTAGTTCAACATTAGGAGCATTCCTACCCACTTTTTTGACCCCCGCAACCATCTTTCTGCTTGGTTCGATTGTCGGCTACTTTATTGGTTCATCGTGGGGAACATGGGGATTGTTAATGCCATTAGGAATCTCATTAGCGGTCTCTACCGGTGCGTCTATTCCGTTAACCGTAGGTGCTGTATTTGCAAGTGGTGCGTTTGGTGCATTAGCTTCACCACTAGGAGATACAACCATAACGACCTCTTCCATTCTCGATTTACCACTTATCGAATATGCCCGCTATAAATTGAAGATATCAATTATAGGGGGCGCCATTTCAATCGTGTTATATCTTGTTAGTGCTTTCTTTATTTAATAAAAGTTGAAATCTTCGTCTCTACCTATTCGTTAAAAGGCCCCTAGCCGATATCTACTGCTTAAGGTCTTTATATTGGTCTATGAAATAATACGGCCTTGTGTTTATGCGAAAGGGAAATAATCCCTTGACCGTATGGAGGTAGTGGAATCCGAATTCTTAGTTGCTGGATGATCGATAAGACATATCTAAGACTTCCTCTAGAAAAAAATGATCTGAGTCCGTTATAATTTTGTCCTCATATAAATGAAGAAATTGTTCATTTATAATGTAATTTTGTTTATTCCATTTAATTGACCTAGTCACTGTTATATAAGACTGGGAAGTAATAAATTTCAAAGCCTTCCTCCAAACATTTTCTTGCGTGGTTCCATTGAAACATACTATGGAACAGTGTACAAATGGATGAACTTATGATTAACCCTCCATGTAACTCCAATATTTGGTTGTTCAATCAAATAATAAAAGTTCACTATTAACCATCACGCTTATTAAAGACTATTTCCTTTTCCATTTAGAGGGTTTTGTCCTTTAGGCTCCTATTAAAGACATTACCTTATTCACTTGAGGTGTTTTGTTCTTAAGGCCACTTATTTACTCAATGGGACCTTCGTGCTGCTTTTAATAAATTCTAAGAATAAATTGTTCATCTGCATGTTTGAACTTGCCATTGATTCAGGGTGCCACTGTACACCAATTGTAAATGTAGTTGGATGGATATACTCTACCGCTTCAATGATGCCGTCGGCTGACTGAGCGACGACGCGTAAATCGTTGGCAACACCCTCGATTGCTTGATGATGTATGCTATTGACTCTCACTCGATTAGAACCGATTATTTGAAATAATTTACTATCTTTAGAGATGGTCACCCAGTGGGTATCCTGACTTCGATCGTTCTTCTGAACGTGTTGAATCGGCTCTTTTACCTCACTTGGGATATCCTGTATTAATGTTCCGCCTAAGGCAATATTCAAAATTTGTACGCCCCTGCAAATCGCAAAAAGCGGAACATTATTCTCGATAGCATACATCACAGTTGCTATCTCTACCAAATCCCGCTCCTGGATAGTGGACCCTAAATTGCAATGTGGATCCTGCCCATAAAAAAATGGATCGATGTCCTCTCCCCCACTAAGAATAATTCCATCACATAATGGCAGTGTTTCTAAAGCCGTTTCAGGGGTAATATATGGAATGATTATAGGTATTCCACCATTTGCGGCAACACATTTATGATAATCATGGTGAACATATGCACCTTCCATATATTCATTATGGTTGACATAGGCACTGGTTATTCCAATCACTGGTTTTTTGCTCAAGATTCTTCCTCCTATTACGATTCCTTTATCTTTGAACTATAAATTGCAAATGATTTCCACATACTTTTTTTAAAGTGATTCATTATTCAAAATATATGACAAAATGGTATTTCGAGATACGAAAAAGATGTTACAATACTATCTATAAAATAAGAAATAGATAGAGGGAATAGAATGATTAAAAAGCATTGGGTTATCTACGGTATGTTAACGTTAGCTACGGCCACATGGGGAAGCGCCTTTATTGCTGGTAAAATTGCCGTTCAAAGTTTCGAACCGGCAACGGTTGCTTTTTTACGTTTTTTGGGGGCAGCGATTCTATTGTTTCCGCTGATGTGGTTGATGGAAAAAAATCGAAAGAAGCCGACACTCAAAGATTATGGGTTATTTGCAGTTCTAGGTTTAACTGGGATAGCAGTCTACAATATTTGTTTTTTTATCGCCACCAAACATGCACCTGTTATTAAGAGTTCTTTATTTATTGCCTCAAACCCTGTATTAATCGTCCTATTATCAGGATTATTTTTGAAAGAAACGATTACAAAGCACCATATTGTCGGAATGGTGATTGCGCTAACTGGAGTTACCTTTATTATCACCGAAGGTCACTTACTTACTCTGTTCCAATTCGGTATCGAACCGATTGATTTCGTTTTACTTGGTGCGGTTATTAGTTGGGCATTGTACAGTGTCGTTGGCAAAGTGGTTTTAAGAAAATATAGCGCGGTCGAATCTACTACCTATGCAGTTGCTTTTGGTACTGTATTTTTATTGCCATTTGCATACGTTGAAACATCTTGGCTGGATATTCTTAGTGCTGACTTTTCAACCTGGTTGGCCATTTCTCATATGAGTATATTTGTAACCGTTGTGTCATTTATCATGTACTATTATGGAATAAAAGAGATAGGTGCAGCGAAAGCTTCCATTTTTATCAATGTGATGCCAGTATCGGCGGTTTTGTTGGCTACCATCTTTTTGGATGAGACCTTCACATGGGCACACGGAGTTGGAGCAGCCTTTGTTTTAACAGGCGTATTTATTGGAACAAATTCAAAACTATTTAGTAGAAAATCACACACTTTAATACACGACAAGCCCCTTCGCCGATAACGATTACCGTCATTTATTTTCTTGTTAATCGTAAGGATAAATTCCTTTGCCATTACTGCAGTAGATGTTATCTTTCCATAATCGACAAACAATTTTCTATCAGTAAGGCGAAGACTTTATCTCCAGAGCATAACAGAATCCTATATCGAGTGACTACTATTAAAAAAACGAGGTCCGTTCCTATTATTTTTTATGGGCAGCCTCGTTTTTCTATTTCATGTCTTCGATTGATTCAATTT
>JAIMAD010000032.1 GCA_023512145.1 Bacillus sp. (in: firmicutes)
GGCCAAAAAAGTTTTAAACCTATTCCCAAGCTTCCAACCGGGCTTGAACCGGTGACCTCTTCCTTACCATGGAAGTGCTCTACCAGCTGAGCTATGGAAGCATAATGGCTCCGCAGGTAGGACTCGAACCTACGACCGATCGGTTAACAGCCGATAGCTCTACCACTGAGCTACTGCGGAATAACACGTAATTTTCATTTCGATATGGCAATCGCCGTATCGACTCCTTATATTATAAGGACGATATAACAGAATGTCAATATAGTTTTTTTAGAGTAAAGCCGATCAAAGGGCTTACGTTACCTCAACGTTATTTCTTTAACTTTCATTAATTTACCTTTGCACTTTCCGCACACATACCTGCTTGTATCAACATGTCTTTTCCTTTGAAACGACATCTGGCATTTCGTGCACTTATAGAAGAGTATCCTTTTGGTGGAGCGTACTATTTTTCTTTCAGGGAGTTGTTTGCAAAATCGAGGTGCTTCTACTTTTTTTAATAACTGCTTAAAATCCTGGTCCCTATGTTGGTATCCTCCGCCCCCAAGATGAAGGTGGTAGTGGCATAGTTCATGCTTAATAATCCCAACTAGTTCCTTTTCACCCAGCTGTTCTAAATACTTTTTGTTTATTTCAATATTATGTGTATTTAGAAGGTATCTGCCACCTGTTGATCTTAATCTCAGATTAAATGAGGCTTGGTGCTGAAATGGCATTTCAAATACATCAGCAGATATCTTTTCAACCAATAATTGAAGTTCCTGCTGCTCCATTTTAGGGCCCCTCACTTTCTTAGCGAACATGACAACCCATTATAGCATATATTGTATATACCTTTATAAACGATCTTCTTTTTTCGGGGGGACTTCCTATGCCAACTTGGTTGCAAAACCAAATGAAAAGAGCTTTCTACGAAAAAAACCAATACGAGATCAAGCTATTAAACCAGTGTTGGTTTTTTTACAGAAAAAAACACTGCTCCTAAGAGTAGTGTTTCCCTTTACTTTGATACCTGACTTCCATTTTAACTTACGCTTCTGCTTTTCTCTGAAGTTGATTCATTGATAAGGCAACGCGGCCTTTTTTCATATCGACCGAATCCACCCAAACTGTTACCACATCGCCTACGGACACGATATCCATAGGGTGCTTCACAAATCGGTTGCTTAGTTTGGAAATATGAACAAGTCCATCTTGTTTGACACCAATATCAATAAACGCACCAAAGTCAACAACATTTCGAACGGTCCCTTGAAGTTCCATACCTACGCTCAAATCTTCTAATTTTAAGACATCCTTTTTCAGAAGTGGTCGCGGTAAATCATCTCGTGGATCTCGTTCAGGCCTTATTAAAGCATCAATAATATCCTTTAAGGTTAATTCTCCGATTGCCAGTTCTTCAGAGATTGCTTTTAAATTAAGAACGCTAAGGGCAGTTTTTAATGCATCGGACCCCAGGTCATCAGCCGTTAAGCCAAGACTAGCTAATAACTTCTTCACTTCGTCGTAGTTTTCCGGGTGAATCCCTGTTCGGTCAAGCGGTTGTTTACCATCTAATACCCGCAAGAAGCCGATTGCTTGTTCATAGGTTTTCGCACCAAGCCGCGGCACTTTCTTTAATTGGACCCGGCTTGTAAACTTCCCTTCCTCCTCCCGCTTTTTCACAATATTGTTGGCAGCTGTTTTATTTAGTCCAGCTACATACTGCAAGAGCGAAGATGAAGCGGTATTCACATTCACACCAACCCGATTAACTGCTGTCTCAACGACAAAATGCAAGGATTCTGATAGTCGTTTCTGGGAAACATCATGCTGGTATTGGCCGACACCGACTGATTTCGGATCAATCTTCACCAATTCAGCCAGCGGATCCTGTAAGCGCCTAGCTATTGAGGCCGCACTTCTTTCTTCCACCTGAAAGTCTGGAAACTCTTCTCTTGCTATCTCAGAAGCAGAGTAAACACTGGCACCCGCTTCATTAACGATTAAATAAAAGATTTCTTCCTTCATTTCTTTTAGAATATCTGCCACAAACTGCTCGGTTTCCCTTGATGCTGTCCCGTTTCCTATGGCAGCCATCTCCACTTTATAGTCCCTTAATATTTTAATGAACTTTTCACGTGCTTCTTTTGTTTTGGACACAGGGGGATGCGGATAGATGACATCTATTTTCAGTACCTTACCTGTTTCATCCACGACCGCTAGTTTACAGCCTGTCCGGTAGGCAGGATCAACGCCGATGACGACTTTTCCTTTTAAAGGCGGCTGCAAAAGTAAATTCCTTAGGTTCTCAGAAAAAATATGTATAGCTTGTAAATCACCCTTTTCAGTTAACTCATTCCTTATTTCTCGTTCAATTGAAGGCTGAATCAATCGTTTGTAGCTATCTTCAATTGCTTCTAACACACTCGGAGCAGCAGGCGTGTGCTCAACAGCGATCCATCTTTTAGCTAGATATGACAGGATTAAATCAGCATTCATTTTAACTGATACTCTTAAAATGTCTTCCTTTTCACCGCGATTCAAAGCCAGAATTCGATGAGGGACTATTTTGTTTACTGGTTCGTCATACTCATAGTACATTTCATAGACCTTTTTCTCGTCCTTTTCCGCTTCTTTAACAACAGATACAACTGTACCCGTTCTATTTGTCTCTTTGCGAATCCATTTGCGGCTTTCTGCATCATCCGATACCCATTCAGCAATGATATCTTTCGCACCAACAATAGCCTCTTCCACTGTATGAATTTCTTTCTCAGATGATAAAAATTCCTTTGCCTTTTCCTCTATGCTATCCTTTGAAAATGTAAGCAACCATTCTGCAAAAGGTTCGAGACCTTTTTCTTTTGCAATCGTAGCTTTTGTTCGTCTTTTTTGTCTATATGGTCTGTATAAATCTTCAACCTCTTGTAGTTTTTCCGCTTTTGTTATTTTCTGACTGAGTTCGTCCGTTAATTTACCTTGTTCTGCAATGATACGTAAAACCTCATCTTTTCTTTGCTCCAGGTTTTGAATATATTGTGAGCGCTCTAAGATATTACGAATCTGTACTTCATCTAAAGCCCCAGTCATTTCCTTACGGTACCGAGCAATAAATGGAACTGTATTGCCTTCATCCAATAACGAAATAACGCTTTTCACTTGTTTATAAGATATTGCCAGCTCAGCAACTATTTTCTTTAAAAGATGATCATCTTTTACGGCTGTATCATTCATTCAGCAATCCTCCATTCCTATCAACCTTATTGTATCAAATTGACATAAGCTTTTCATTAATGGGCTAAACCACCACTTTTTTTACAAAAGGCGCAAGCGCCCGTTTAGCGTAGTCGACAAGATTGGAGCACTCAGGTGAGTAGTGGAAACAGGGAGATTTTTTCTAAAAAAAAAAAAAAAAAAGCAAGCAGGGTAGCTTGCCTAGCAGAAGTAGCAGGTCAGATTATGTAAGAAAAAACGCTCTTTCTAAGAAGAGCGTGCTTTAAGCTAGAATTCGATGAGACCTAAACTTATCTGCAAGGCTTCATCCACTTTTTCCATCATTTCGTCATCGAGATGGGTAATTTTATCGGTTAATCGCTGCTTATCAATTGTACGAATCTGTTCTAACAGAATGACCGAATCACGTTCAAATCCGTAGCGCTTCGCATCAATTTCTACATGTGTAGGCAGCTTGGCTTTTTGTATTTGAGCTGTAATCGCCGCAACAATCACTGTGGGACTAAACCGATTCCCGATGTCGTTTTGGATGACAAGTACAGGACGAACGCCGCCTTGTTCAGAACCAACAACTGGGGATAGGTCCGCGAAATAAACGTCACCACGTTTGACAATCAAAGGATTATCCTCCGCTTACAAGACGTTCAACTGTGTGTTCTGCCTCATATTCTGCTAAGAATGCTTCTGATGCAATTCGAAGATTTAACTTCGCCATTTCCATGTATCCTCGTCTCATCGACTCGCGAATTTGTCTCTTTTTTCGTTCGCGTAAATACATTTTTGTTGCTTGGTAGATAAACTCACTGCGGTTTACATTTTCTTGTTTTACAAAACCGTCTAATTCAGTTAAAAGATGTTGCGGTAATTTCACTAAGATTTCCGTTGTTGAGCCAGTTTCAGCCACAAACATACACCTCCACCATCACTACACACCATTTTTATCAAACCAGAATTCATTCTGAACGCGTAAAACTTGTGTGCGCCTCATGAACCCTATAAACCGAACTTAAGGGTCACCTGCCAAATGCAAGTTTCCATTTATCTGTACCATATTTTATATTACCATTAATCAAACATAATTCATAGGCTAATTATAATTCTACTGTATTATAAGCCAATAAATCATGCTTTTATGCATAAAAAAAACCTAATATCATAAATATGTTGAAATTTCTTCCTTTACGCCTTTTAATCCTCGAGAAGAGAATTTTTTAAATGAACAATTTTTCCACCCTTTTTGTATAAGCGCGGCACACGATTTGCGATGATACATGGGACTTCGTAATTAATGGTGTCCAATTTACTAGCAATTTCATTAACAGAAATAAAGTGATCCTCTTGCCCGCCAATTAACGTTACTGTTGTTCCCACAGGAACATAATAAGGAAGACGAATCATGCATTGATCCATACAGATTCTCCCGACAATCGGCGACCTTGTCCCCGCCACCAGCACTTCTTGACCTTGGAGTTTGCGAATCCATCCGTCTGCGTAACCAATTGGAATGGTGCCAATCCATTCCTCATCATCACTCTCATAGGTTGCCCCATAACTTACCTTATCTCCCTTTTTAAGCTTTTTCACATGAATAAGTTGTGACCGAAGTGAAAAAGCTTCTCTTAAAGGAATAGGGATTTCACTTTCCATTTCAATCGAAGGTGTCAGACCATACATCGCAATCCCAACCCGAACCGCGTTAAAATAGGCCTTGGGAAAACGTAAGGCTACGGCACTATTGCCAGAATGGATATAACGAGGACGTTCCACTAGCGCACCTATCATGTTTTCAAATAATACCAATTGCTGTTGAAAATAGGTTTCATCCAATTCATCCGCAGTTGCAAAGTGAGTATAAACCCCTTCAAGGTTAAATCGTTCATCTTCTAAGGTTATTTCTTCAATCGCTTTTAACTCCGCCACATTTCGAGCACCAATTCTACCCATCCCCGTATCTGCTTTGACATGAACGGAAAGTCGTTGATCTATATTAATGTGTTCTTTTGCCGCTTCTAGCCACTCTTTTTGAAAAACGGTAATGGTAATCGCAAATTTTACTGCCACATGAACGTCTTCAGGACGTGTTGCACCCAAAATAAGAATCGGTGCAGTAATCCCTTTATTCCTTAGGGCAATGGCTTCATCCATAAAAGCAACAGCTAAATATGTCGCCCCTGCGCCAAGTGCCGTTTCTGCCACTTGAACATCCCCATGACCGTAAGCATTCGCTTTGACTACCGCAATTATGTCTACTTCCTGAGGCAGATGTTTTTTTACGGAGGCAACATTGGCGTGAATACAATCTAAATCGACTACTGCCCATGTATCTCTATAGAAAAAACCTTGCTCTTCCATTTTTCCACTTCCTAATTGCTTTAATTGAAATATCATTCCATTTTATCATAAAAATTATCAAACTGCTTTTTAGATTAATAAAAATTCGAATTAATATAGATCGATTAAAAAAACAGGCCCTAAAAAGAGCCTGTAAGTTTAGAGCTTTATTTTACAGCTTCACCCTGGACAGATTGCGCTACTTCAATCATTTCGTCCTTGGTTAAATTTTTCGAAGCAATCATGTAATCTACACCATCAAACGACCAAGAAATGGATTGTTCAGATACCGCCCCAAACGTTACACCTAAATCGACAATGTCCCCGGCAACATAGGTTGGGGATGTCGATACCACTTTAGTGGTTACTTTTTCTTGAACTAGGGTAAACGACTTTTCACCATCATAGGTGATGACTACTCGTTTTCCATCTTCAATCATTACTTCCTTTTCCTCAATTAATTTGGTATCTTTTAGCTCTACAGTTGGATACTTAACTGTAAAGCTGTTGTCACCACCCTCAGCCATGGCAGGTAAGCCCAGTTGCGCACGAGTCATGTTCTTCTTCATATCGAAATCGTCCTTGCCAAAGCTGGCATTAAATTTTACTTTCGAGAACTCTACCGTTACAAGGGCATTTCGATCTGGATCCATTACTTTTACATTGGCAGGTGACAAATCACTTTTATTCAGTTTAATTTCTTGGAAGGGAAGCATGCTATTATTTTGATAGCGGGTTTTTGTTTCAAAAACATAATAATCCTTTGTGGAGGAGAACTTCGCACTTTTATCTGCGACGATGTCCTTAATTAGTGATTCATACAAGTAGGCTTGGCTGCTATTTTGAGGCCAATCGCTTTGGAAACGGAAGCTCTTATTCAGGGCAGGTGTAAGAACATATACACCTTGGTCATTCCTTAAAATCATCTGACTTTGGTCTTTTTGGGCATTTTTTAAATTCACACGATAGAACGCAGGATCTTTATGCCAAATATCCACGTTATAAATCTGTGAATCAGCACCCATTTTCAACGTCATTTTCGCACTTACCTTATAGCCAGTCAAGTCATCTAGTTTACTATTTAACTCCTTGACCACTTCACCTTGCGATTTAGTTCCACAGGCTGCTAGTAAAAAAAGGACCATCAGCCCTGTAATCAGCAGCAACAACTTTTTCCTCATTCCTTCAACCCCTTCTTGTCTCATTTCATTTGGATTTAAGAAGAGAAGTGCAGGGATCAGGCAGTGCAGAAAGACAATCAGAACGTTTGCTTTTCCACATGACCACAGCTGACCAAGTCTCTCCTATTTCCCTATGAATATATGAGACAACCTTAACTATTATGCTAATGGGGTTGCCAAGCTAATACATTTTACTAATTATATTGATTAATTTTCTTCAATGATAACCTGAGCGACAGCATAGTCCCTGCTATGTGTGATCGACAAATGAGCGTGAACAGTTGGTTTGATAAAATAGGGCTTCCCGGAAACGTCCGTTTTAATTTCAATATCCAAAAATGACAGCTCTTTGCCGATACCCGTCCCATTCGCTTTTGAATACGCTTCTTTTGCGGCAAATCTTCCTGCTAAAAACTCCACCTTTCTCGTAGCGGATAACGTTTCAAACGTTAACTTTTCAGTTATTGTTAATACACGATCGACAAATTTACTTTGTCTGCTGATGAGATCCTGAACCCTTGAAAGTTCGATAATATCAATACCAATCCCTTTAATCATCGTTCATCTTCCTTCTATATGAATTACTGTTAGCATAATAGTGTACAAAGGTGAAATTAAGGCTAAAATAGTTAGTGTGAGGTGGTTTATGATGTTTACAAGAACCGAAAGTTTTCGCGAATTTATCCGCTTTTATCCGATTGTTTCTATTATTATTGCCATTCATTTAGGATTATATCTGTTAGCTACTTTACCCATCTTCCCAAACTATTGGATTTTTGAAAACCTTTCTGGAGTTAATCTTTATATTATGGAAGGCGAATTATGGAGACTGATTACACCTATTTTTATACATGCTGGCTTTTCACACATGCTCTTTAATAGCTTTTCGCTCGTGTTATTCGGACCAGGACTTGAGCGCATGCTTGGAAGTGGACAGTTTTTATTCGTTTATCTTCTATCTGGTTTAATTGCCAATGTTGCCACACTGTTGCTCGAACCATTAACCTACACACATGTTGGCTCAAGTGGTGCGATATTTGGTCTTTTTGGTTATTATATCGCGATTATTATTTTTCGTAAAAGGATGATGTCACAGCAAAACTCACAACTCATCCTTACGATTTTGGTAATCAGCCTGATTATGACTTTCTTACAAGCTAATATTAATATAACAGCACATATTTTCGGATTAATTGGCGGCTTTTTACTTGGGGCTGTCCCTTATTTTAATAAAAGGGACCTAACTGAATCCATTAAAGGTACCGCAAACTGGGCTGGCCGCAAGAGGAAAAACGTCTCCTTTGGATCACCCTTAAAAGTATTGATTTGGACAGTGATCATCATCATCGCCATCATTGGTTTTTTGGCTCAATAATAACAGGGATTTAGCGGAAACAAAATTCGCTAACTATCCCTGTTTTTCTTTTCCCTAGAGTACCAATCATAAATCTGCTTAATATCTTCTTTATCTATATCAACAACGGCGCCACCCGCACCACCAGCTCCCGATTTAACAAACGCTTCGAGTGTACCCAACTGTCGTTTTCGCTGAAAGTAACTTTCTCTCATTTCTAAGCTCTGTATTTTACTTTTCCTGATCATTACAGTCGTCCGGATGAATGTTCGATACCTTAGTGTTAGTTGCTGCGTATCAATGCTCCACCCTGCAGACTTGTATTTTAAAATGGCCCCTATGGTCACCAGGGCTAGTAAAATCAGGGATAGAAGCCCCCAAACTGTAAATAAAACTAAAGAAACAATCACAAGCGGAACAAACAAATACCAGCTACGTAAAATGTACCGACGAAGAGCCCGTTTCGGAACAGGGGTAAAGGATGGAGGAAGGACGTACCCAGGTAAATGAGACTCGATGATCTGCGCAATATTTTTAAGCTTTACCATCGGGAAAAGCATCACCTTTGAACCTTCCATATTTTCACTTGAACCTCCGGCACTTTCAACATACACCGACGCGTAACCAAGGAGTTGCCTAACAATATTTTCATTGATTCGAATCGCTTGAATCCTCTTCAACGGAATCGTTATCTGTCTTCTTTCTAACAGCCCCTGCGATATAACTAAATCATTTTCCGTTTTTATCACAGTGAAATTAGCATATTTCAGCATCGTGCCAATCAGAGCAAGCACCCAAGCAAGGAAAAACCCAAAAAACACGATGATAGCAATGATAAGCAAATTAACCGCAGCCCATTTCTGGACGCCACCAAATAATCTTTGATAGGGAATAAAGTCATCCAATTGACTAAATAACGCAAAAACGGCTGAAAGGACAACCCCGACACCACCTGACGTTAATGAGAGGCCCACTAAATTTTTGGTGGATATTTTGTAGATAGGGCTGTTCTCTTGCAAGTCCTCCATTTCATTCGTTCCTGATTTCTTCGCTGCTGCCACATGTTCTTGGATAATTCTAGCCTCTTGTTTGGAAATCGCCGAAAGGACTGCTTCTGCCTCATCCGATCCAGACCCCCCAGCTGTTTCAACTTTGACCTTCACCATTCCAAACAATCGCTGAAGGACTCCTTCTGAAACATCAAGACTTTGAATCCGTTCTAAGGGAATATATCTCTTCTTGCGGATGAACACTCCATATTCAATCCGCAGTTCATCCTGCTCCAATTTATATGTATACCTTAACCACGAGAAAATACTAGTAATGATAATAACCACAAAGACAATTGCAGCACCACCAAAAAGAAAGAGTTTTCCGCCATCACCTCTATTCCCGATGAAAAACAAGGCAATAAACGTAAAAAGAAGATCCTTTATTCTTTTGCTAATAGTCAATACTATCACGATAGGGTGAAGTCTTTTCGACTCAGACATCCTCATCCGCCACCCTTGCCAATTTTGAAATAAAGAAACGCAATTCTTCTGCTTCACTCTCATCCAAAGCTGGAATTTCGTGTTTAGTCGCAGCCGTATTGATAATGACCGATGCTAACTGGTATTTACGCAAAAGTGGACCTTGTACCATATCCACATGCTGGACCCTTATCATCGGAATCAACGTGCGCGTTCTAATAAAAATCCCTTGAGCAATTTCAATTTCCTCTTCCCTTACCTCATACCGCCATTGTCTCCAACGTAAGGAGGGAAATAAAAAAATATGTAAAAAAGTAAAAATAACGCCTAACACGATGAGGATCATCCAAACCCAATCGGGTCCCTCAAAACTATTTACTAAGAAAATGGCTACTGCATTGATGAGCCAGCCAATCACTACCAAGATTACTGCGGAAATTTTCCATACCTTTAATGCTTGCTTGGAAATTCTTTTTTGTGGTTCCAACTCCATTATTCCCCCCATCTCTCTCCTATTGTTAGTGTATCTCAAATGCATTCCGAATGCGATAATAGGTAAAAACATTCATTAGTAAAACTCCCGACCGAATCAAGGAAAAGGATTTAAGAATTCGATGTAAGATTGCTAAACAGCTTTAGCGCATCTCAGGTCTATTTCCGCAAAAAAAAGAGCACAGACTTAATGTCCATGCTCTCTTGCTTATATCTAGCAGCGCTAGAAAATTAAACTATTGTTGGTTATAGCTTCTTGGTCTTGATGGTTTTCCACCAGTTCTTTTATCACCACTAGGACGTGGTTTTTCTGGTGCTTTTCTTCTATTACGATCCGAGTTGTATGAAGATCCTGATCCTCTAGAATCAGTACTTCTTTTACGATCACGGTCATATGGTTTTCTATCTCGTTTTTGTGATGCTTGTTCTTCTGTTAGTTTAATCGGTGTTGTATCCGGTTCCTTCGTAAGCATTTTTAGAACTGCTGCTACGACGGTTGACGGTTCATTACTTTCAAGCAACTCTTCTGCTGCTGCTTTATAATACTGCAAATTGTTCGATTCAATCGTTGCAACAATTTTATCAACAACTGCTTTTTGTTGGCCTTCTAACGCCTCATCAAGTGTAGGTGCCTTCATTTTCTCCATTTTAGATCTCGTAGTTCTTTCAACAACAGCAAGATACGATTTCTCACGCGGTGTAATGAACGTTAATGCTACACCTGTTTTACCAGCACGGCCTGTACGTCCAATTCGGTGAACATAGCTTTCTGGATCTTGCGGAATATCGAAATTGTATACATGTGTTACGCCAGTGATATCTAGACCCCTTGCTGCTACATCTGTTGCAACAAGAATATCGATGCTACCTTCTTTAAATTTGCGAAGGACAGACATACGTTTTGCCTGAGTTAAATCGCCATGAATACCTTCTGCAGCATAACCTCTTAACGTTAATGCTTCTGATAATTCATCGACACGGCGTTTTGTACGACCAAAAACAATCGAAAGTTCTGGAGATTGAATATCCAAAAGTCTTGTTAACACATCAAATTTATTCTTTTCCATTACTTCAAGGTAAAATTGCTTAACGGAAGAAACAGTCATTTCTTTCGTTTTCACACGAATAATCTGTGGATCCTTCATGAACCTTTCAGCCATTCTTTGAATCGGCCCAGGCATTGTTGCTGAGAACAGCAATGTTTGACGCTCAGACGGTGTTGCAGAAAGAATTGATTCAATGTCTTCAATAAAGCCCATGTTTAACATTTCATCTGCTTCATCAAGGATAACGGTGGTAACCGTATCAAGACGCATGGTTTTCCTGTTAATATGATCAAGAACTCGACCTGGAGTACCAACGATGATATGTGGTGCTTTCTTTAACGAACGAATCTGGCGGCTGATATCTTGGCCACCATAAATCGGCAGCACACGAACTCTTCTGCCCGTACCAAGTTTATAAAGCTCTTCTGATACTTGAATGGCAAGTTCACGAGTTGGTGCAATAATGATCCCTTGGATCGCATCTACACTAACATCGACCTTCTCTACCAATGGAATACCAAATGCAGCAGTTTTACCCGTCCCAGTTTGTGCTTGCCCAATTAAATCTTTTCCTTGTAATCCCAATGGAATTGCTTCTACTTGGATTGGTGTTGCTTCCTCAAAACCCATTTTGAGTACAGCCGCTAAAGTGGCCTGACTTAAACCTAAATCTTCAAACTTTGTCAAATTCTTCATTCTCCTTCATCTATTAGAAAATATTTTCAAGTGCTGAATATTTTCTCCCGATACGCATCTAAATGCCGTAATTAGTAACATCATTATTTTACCAAAAAGGGCCATTCTCCATTAAAGAGCATGCCCTTTTATAATCGTCCATTAGACACGTTGAGGATAATCATACCACTATTTCTAGTGGATTGCAAATAAAGACAAGTTTTTTATTCAGTTTCAAACCAGCTTTACTATACCGTCAAATTGTCTACTTGCGAAAATGAGGGCGACATTCTCCTTGCAGTAAAAATTAGATGTTTTGGACTCTTTCTTCTGGTTAGTTTCTTTTACCCTTGCACCTATGGTCGCTTATGAGTATTCAGCACTTTTGGAATGATCATGACCATTACACATTGTTAGTTCTTCCGCCTATTACCAGAAACCAGTCTTCGCATTGCAATGTGGCAACTAGCAAGGTTTCTGTTATTTTTCTTTTATAGCTCATAAATCATTCATTATCTTGTAAGTTTCCATTAAAAAGAATCAAACAAGTAGCCGGTAAAGTCCTGAAAAAACAAGTAGCTAACCATTCTATTATCCCCGTTTATTTACTTATTTTGCATGGATGTGACAATTTCCTCTAATTTCATGCCACGTGATGCCTTCACTAAAACCAACGTATTCTCATTCACATGTTGTTCTAATACGTGGATAAGTGCTTCCTTATCTGTAAAAGCAAACACATTATGTTGGCCTAAAACCTTACTGGCACCTTTCGCGATGTGTGCCCCTAAGGTCCCATATGTGAAGAGATAATCAATTTTATCGGCATGTAATCCTTCACCCATTTGCAGATGAAACTGTTCTTCTTGTGGTCCTAGCTCTAACATGTCACCCAAAACGAGGATTTTTTTCTCGTACCCGTGAAGATTGGACACTAATTCGATCGCCGCCATCATCGAAGTCGGACTGGCATTATATGCATCGTTAATAATTTTCTCGCCACGTTGCCCTATTACTAACTCCATCCGCATGTTCGTCAGTTTAACTCCAACTAACCCCTCATTCATTTTTTCAAAGGGAATCGAAAAATAGTGCGCTATTAGCATAGAAGCAAGTGCGTTTAAAATATTATGTGTACCTAAAACGGGAAGCTCAAAGAAAGTGTTTGATCCATTAATTTTAAAACTATTCCCTTGTTCCAACTGAGTGATTTCTGTTGGATATAAATCATTGGTTTCACTTTTGCCAAAGGTTTGAACCTGGACATTTCCTTTGTATTCTTGGATTTTCTCCATTAGTAGTGGCTCATCCCCATGTATCACAAGTAGTCCACCATCCTTTAATCCTTGGAGAATTTCAAGCTTGGCTTCCGCTATTCCTTCTCGTGAACCAAGGTCAAGCAAATGGGACTCGCCAATATTCGTAATCACCACGGCATCTGGACAGGCAAGATGTGTCAGGAATTCAATTTCTCCCCTGCCGCTCATGCCCATTTCAAGAATAGCAATATCTGTGTCCTCATCCAAGCCTAATACTGTTAATGGAAGCCCAATATGGTTATTGTAATTCCCTTCTGTTTTTTGAACCTTATAGTGAAGGGATAATAAACCCGAGGTCATATCCTTCGTTGTTGTTTTCCCATTGCTTCCCGTTATTCCGACTACTTTAACAGGTAGTTGTTTCCGGTAGGCACGTGCTAATTCCTGCAAGCTAACGAGGCAGTCATCGACAATAAGAATAGGTAAATGCATCGGTGGATTTGGCACATCCTTTTGCCAAAAGGCAGCGGTTGCCCCCTTTTTAATGGCTTCTTCAACATATTTATGCCCGTCAACTTGCTCCCCTTTGAAAGGAATAAACAAATTCCCAGGTTCAATTTTTCGGGAATCAATCGTTACTCCTTCAATCATAATGTTAGCAAATTGTGCCATATCATTTTTAGCAGAAATCATCTCCGCAATCTCCATCAACGTTCTCTTGATCATAAGTGAACCTCCTCTATGAAAAAACAATCAATTTATGCAAAGAAACAGACACGACCTCAGCCGTGTCACGATTTTTTCTTTTGGTGTCAACCGCAAATGCCAGCTTTAACGACTAGTGTACTGCGTTTTTAGAATGTCAGAATTTATATCATTATACTTCGAGAAATGTCCAGCGCCAGCGCCCGTACTGCTAGTGGAAATCGCTCTTCTCCCTT
Source organism: Bacillus sp. (in: firmicutes) (assembly GCA_023512145.1). Lineage (GTDB taxonomy): Bacteria > Bacillota > Bacilli > Bacillales > Cytobacillaceae > Neobacillus. Next base: position 13,968 of record JAIMAD010000032.1, read on the forward strand.
CGATAAGTCAACATCTGAAACGAATCGCTCTCCCTTGTTTCCTTTATCTTAGTCGAAGCGCGCAAGGAAGTACGCCGCTAAACGGGCGCTTGAGCTTTTCTTAGAATGTATATTTAATCTGTTGTTTTACAGCATGTCTTTCAATAGCAAGTTCAACTAGGCGCTCAATCAATTGTGGATACTCTAACCCGGTGTGCTTCCACAAGAGTGGGAACATGCTGAACGGTGTGAAGCCAGGCATCGTATTTACCTCATTAATTAAGGCTCTACCATCCTTTGTTAAGAAAAAATCAGCTCGAACCAACCCGGAACAATCCAATGCTTTAAAGGCTTGAATCGCCATTTCTTTAATCTCACGGGATTCATCCACTGTTATTTCTGTTGGGATAATAAGTGCTGTATCACCATCTTCATATTTTGCTTTATAATCATAGAAATCCTTTTTCGGAACAATCTCACCGGCCACGGAGCATTCTGGCTCATCATTACCGAGGACGGCCATCTCAATTTCCCGAGCGACGACACCCTCTTCAATAATAACTTTACGATCAAATTGAAAGGCTTCACCGAACGCAGCAGCTAATTCGGCACGGTTTCCACATTTGCTAATCCCGACACTTGAGCCAAGATTCGCTGGTTTCACAAAGCAAGGATAGCCAATTTCCACCTCAACCTTAGAATAAGCTGCGTCTTCTGCCTTTTCCCATTCACTTTTAATAAAAGAGACATAGTTTACCTGTGCCAACCCTGCTTGAGCAAAGACATTTTTCATGATTACCTTATCCATCCCAGCAGCTGAAGCGAGAACCCCATTCCCTACGTATGGTAAATTTAATAATTCTAATAACCCTTGCACCGTACCATCTTCACCATTTGGTCCGTGTAAAAGTGGAAAAATAACATCCAGTGGTGTTGCCCCCTCTTGTTCCGCTTGGAAAAGTGCTGGTGCTAATGATACTGGTGATACTTGATTTTCCATAGAAAATTCAAGTGCTGCCACGTTTTCTACTGGTTCGTTTAGCTGTGGTCCTTTTATCCACTGGCCCTCAATATTTATGTAAATGGGATAAATTTCGAATTTTTCAAGATCTAATGCTTTGATTACCGCCATTGCTGTCTGTAAGGATACTTTGTGTTCAGCGGATTTTCCTCCATATAACAATCCTAGTTTTGTTTTCATGCGTTGTGTTACCTCCATTTTCTCGTTTACGGTTTTATTTTACCATTTTATTAAATAATAAAGTAATGGGTTACCATAGTTTCTATATGTTTTTTCCAATTGGTTATTTTAAAACAGGTACTCTTACTTAAAAACAAAAAAACCTCACCGTTTATGGAGAGATTTAAATGACATTAAGCTTCCATTCCTTAGTTTTTTTGTCAAAAATGATTTTCGCATGGCATGGTTTTAATGAAATTTGTTCGTATTCGTCAACCATATCATCCATATTCGCAAAATCACCAATTACCCAGATGGGAATTTCAATTCGACCACGTTGGTGATTGATATCCCTTAATGAAATGCACATCCCTTCTTTGATGAAAGGCATCAATGAAAGTAGAATCTCTTTATTCACCTGTGGATAGGTCCTTTTTTTCCTAAACCCGAGGATTGACTTCTCCAGATTAAGCCCACCAAGCTTTCCGGAAATCACTTCACTTAGTAAATGGAAAAAATCCTTGAAACTCTTGTAGTAGGTTTTGTTAAACCAGCCATCATCATGTGCCAAATAAACAAAACGGTTGCCTAGTTTATGATAAAAGGGCGATTTTAGATGATGCAAGAGGTGGCCCATGTATAATAATTCAGCTATTTCCTGACCCGTTAGTTCATTCAAGACTTCTTCCTCAATAAAATCAATCCAGCAGAAATTACCGTACCCATAAACATCATCCGCAGCTAACTTGTTGATTCTTTCTTCAGGACAATAGTCGAGTTGTGTATGCATATTAAAATCAGCATCATCAAAGCGGTGTGCCAGTAGTAACAAATGATTTAATGAACCGGAAAAGGCAGAAACAAATTCAGAGAATTCGATACCGTAAGACATTACATACTGGTCTGTTTGATTTAAATGGATATAGATAAGATCCCGTATGTCTTGATGATGCTTTTTCAAAGCCAAACTCCTCCGCTCAAACACATTTATATTATTTATAAAACAGTTTTCCTAAAAAGTTAAATACTTTTGTCAATACTTCCTTATTTTATCAAATAAAAGGTAAAATAGCTTATTTCAATTTAAATACAAAAATAAACTATAATTAACATTGTTGTAATGTTTATACCCTTTTAGTAAGATTGCTAAGCACTTCGAAATAAATTAATCTTCCATTTGTAAATACACATCCAATATTAGCTATTATTTGTAAGCAATTATTTTTCATCTCGATTATTTTTGACCAATTTTCATCAACAAACCTAAGGATAGGAGCCGCAGCAGGCATGATTAAAAATATGACTCAAAATGAATTAAGTCTTATGATTATTAAAACCTTAAAAGAAAGCAAACAGGCAGAGTTTGAAAAGATACTAGAAGAACTACAGCCCTATGATATCGCAAAAATTTATAAGGGTTTACCTGAGAAGCATAAGGGGCGATTCTTGTTATTTTTAAACTTTGATGGCCTTGTTGACCTCATGGAGGAGCTTGATAAGGAAGAGCAGCTTGGGATATTAGACATTCTCGGAATCGAAAAATCAAGCAAAGTCCTTGATTTAATGGATAATGACGATTTGGCCTTGTTATTAAATGAACTATCTCCAGAGAAGAGGGATTCTCTCTTATCAGGGATGAAGGAGGAAGAGTCTAATGCCGTAAAAGGCATTATGAAATATCCTCCGGAAACAGCCGGAAGGATCATGACGAATCGGTTTATTCGAATACAAAACAATTTTACCGTCAGAGAAGCCGTTGATAAATTTAAAACCTTCGCTCGCTTTGCGGAATCCATTAA
>JAIMAD010000333.1 GCA_023512145.1 Bacillus sp. (in: firmicutes)
GTATAATTATCATTTGTTTAAGTAGTTTGATGACGATAGGGTCGAAGGTTCAACATTCTGAAATAAAGAAGCCAACCTATCGAGCTAACTATCATTTCACTACACCCGACAAATGGAAAAACGATCCTCAGAGGCCGATTTATTTCGAAGGAGAGTATCATTACTATTATCTTTATAATCGTGATTATCCAAATGGAAATGGGACAGAATGGCGACATGCTGTAACAACGGATTTGGTGCATTGGAAGGATGAAGGGGTTGCTATTCCTAAATATACAAACAAAAATGGAGATCCATGGTCGGGATCTGTTGTTGTGGACGATACAAATACGGCAGGCTTTGGTAAAGGGGCTCTTGTGGCGATTATGACACAGCCCTCTGCAAATGGCGGAAAACAGGAACAATACTTATGGTACAGTACGGACAAAGGAAAAACGTTTACATCTTATAGTGATGATCCCATTATGTCGAATCCAGGCATAAAAGATTTTAGAGATCCGAAAATCATGTGGGATCATCAAGCTCAAAAATGGGTGATGACCATGGCAGAAGGGACGAAAATAGGTTTTTATGAGTCGTTTGATTTAAAAAATTGGCACTATACTAGTGGTTTCTTTACGAAAAACATCGGAATTGTGGAGTGTCCTGATCTCTATAGGATGCGTACGAATGATGGGACATATAAATGGATTCTTGGTGCCAGCGCAAATGGTAAATCAACAGGTAAACCAAACACCTACGCCTATTGGACTGGAAGCTTTAATGGAGAGGAATTTTTCCCGGATCAGAATGAACCTCATTGGTTAGATTATGGCTTCGATTGGTATGGTGCTGTAACATTTGAAGAAGGGAAAGGCAGTGATAAAACCAATCATCGATATGCTTTGGCTTGGATGAATAATTGGGATTATCCCCATAATACGCCAACACTGCAGGAAGGCTTTAATGGAATGGATTCGATTGTTCGTCAAATTGAACTGAAACAGGGAAATGATCATACGTATCGTTTGGTTTCACAACCCATTGAAGCATTGAATCAATTGACAAATTCAACGGACTCTTTCAAACAAATAAAGGTTAATGGTTCTAAAACGCTTAAAGTAAAAGGCGATACGTACCAGCTTGACACGGATATATCTTGGTCGGAGATCAAAAATGTAGGATTAAGACTTAGAGAATCAAAAGACCAAAACCGCCATATAGATGTTGGTATTAATGCAGAAGGTCAATACTCGTATGTCAATAGAACTTTCACAGGGCACCCCGATAATCATAATATTGAAAGCAGGGCGCCATTTGACAGTAAGAAGAACGTTCACTTAAAGATACTTATTGATAAAACGAGCGTTGAGGTCTTTATTGATGATGGGGAAATCGTTTATTCCAATTTGGTTTTCCCAGAATTAAACGATCAAGGAATCACCCTATTTTCTGAAGGAGGCACCGCAATCTTTGAAAATGTAGTTATCAAGCACTTCAACAAAGATTAGAATCAATCTAAGTGGTAACAGACCCGTTGGAAACGGGTCTAATTTTTTTGTTTGCGGTAAAATGAGGGACTAACACCATCTGTTTTCTTAATCAAGGGGTGTTCTAAGGAGCCACCATTTTTATGGACTGATTATTGTATAAATGGTCACTATTCTAGGAATGGGCTGGTTGGCCACAAAGCTTTACCGTACTGGGGTACTAATGTCCTTAAGTGTGGATGTCCATCGTTCCCTTAAAAAGACCAATAAGAGGTCTTTTTAAGGGAATGATTGTTAGTATGTAACAGTTAAGTGTTTTGAATCGTACGCCTTTTTTCATCTAAAAAACGAATCCATTCAATGAATACTCGAACAATCAAAAACGTACATGAAAGAACAGATAAAGTATAAAAGCCATTCCATCCTTTACGGAATCGCACGAGGTTGGTATTTTTTTCAAGCCAATTCTCAGTGAGTGCCATCGGCCCACTAAAAAGGAAAACACTTAGGATTGTTTTTAAGGGTTTCATTTTATAGGTGAATTGATTGTACATGACACAAAACAAAGGAAATAATACATAAAGGAATATAATATTTGAGTCAAATAAGTTAGGGAAATATCGCTTTGGATATTCTACATATTTTTTCTTAATTACTGGTCCATCAATTAAAGTAGAAACTAACGTTTTAGCTAAATAAATAAGAAACCAGTCTTTTAACTCACCTTTTCGGCGGAATAAAAATCCCCATCCACTTATTCCTAATAGCGTAATTAGGTTTAATAATGTTTTATCCTTCATAGAAACAACTCCTTATTATTAAGGTTTTCTTTTTTTATAAAAATTATGTATTTACAATAAGGTAGAGCTGTACAAGAACAGGAGGACGATCACAGTTAGCTTATCGTAGAAAAAGAGAGCATCTTATCGGATCCTCTCAACTAAAGTATTTCATCACTAATTTCTCTGCTGTTCGTGTCGCTAAAGCTTGTGTAGTGAGAGTGGGATTCGTTCCACCAATGCCATTAAAGTGCACACTATTGTCAGCGATAAAAAGTCTTTTAACTTGATACGCCTCACAAATATCATCGACAACAAACCCCATTCTCATGGTGGATTCGATATGGACAAACAAGTGAGCGGGCCAATCTGTGCGGATAATTTTTCTTGCACCAGCAATGCGTAAAATATCTGCGGAAATTTTGGCTAACTGATCTCTCTTTCTCTTATCTTCCTTGCTAGGTGTATATCGGATGACAGGGATCGGTCCATGCTCATCTTTAAGTATAGGGTCAATCGTTACTCCATTTCGTTTATGTGGTTGATCATCGGTAAGGATCATGATACTTAACGTATTCTGGTAATTCTGCATCCATTCTTTTAATTCATTTCCAACCACTCGCCCTCGTATATCCCAAGGATCTGCAGCCGAATGCTCCTCCTTAAAAGAATAGCCGCTTTGACTGAATCCAAAGGTTAAAGAAGAAAACAAACCTGGGCTTACCCCGGATGGTTGGATGCATCCCAGTCCAGGGTAATCAAATCGAGCACCTGATGTTGGACCGACAAATGGATTTATATTGTGTTGTCCTAATATACTCATGATGTCCTTTTCATCAAATATTCCAGTAATCCAATCCCAATAATGGTGAGTCAATCCTCGCCCAACCCAAGAATTATACGGTAGTTGTGAATTAAGCCACAGCCTTGGACTTTCAATACACCCTGCTGCCATTACAATAACGTTCCCATATAACTCTCCAGTTTCGCCAGTCCATGTATCTCTGTATTCAACTCCAATGGCTCGTATCTCTTCGTTTGGATCCTGTTCAGTTAAAATTTTTGTTGTATAAGTGTTAGGTCGAATTTGTACATTTCCTGTCTGAAGCGCAAGAGGGACATAACTAATGTTCGTTGGTCGCTTCGCCACTTTATCAATAGATGGTCCGTGTGGACAACCATTGATGCAATGACCACAAAGGGTACATCCCTCCATTTTGGATAATTCATCCAAGCTAAGGTCAGCGTCCATCAATCGTTCATTAGGATGTAAGATTGCATTCGGTTGTGGTCGATAACCTGGAGTTGTAGGATTTAAGGTGTTAATGAATGACCAGCCGGCTTTTTTTGCTCCGTAATAAAACATTTCCTCTTTTGAGGTAGTAGGCGCTGGGCGAACAGGCAATGTTGCCTCTACTTTTTCGTAGTACGGAATTAACTCCCGATAAGATATCGGCCAGACATCATCAATAGCCATGGAATAGGCGCGCGGTGAGTTTGCCCAATAATGTTGAGTTGTTCCACCCACACCGGTGGATTGCCAAAGCTGTCCATGATTAGGAATATTACGTTGCCATGCGGGACGACGACGATCGGCGGGTCCCCATCGAAAACGGCCGGATATAGTATCATTCATCGTATGTTCAGATTTCGTATATTGTTGACGTAAGAGGTTTATATCTAGGTCATCCGGGCTGGAACTGCTGGCGGGTCCTTGCTCTTGATTAGGACGACTCCATTTTTTATTTCCATACCAGGGACCTGCTTCAAGAATAAGCACCTTAATTCCTAACTCTCCCAATTCCTTGGCAGCAACTGCACCTCCGCCACCGGCCCCAATGATGATAACATCAGCATCTATATTCATTATTTCCCACCCTCTAATCTGTAAATTTTTTGACAAGAAATCCACGGAGATCACGATATCCCAAAGATGGACCAGGATAGTTAACAAAGTTCCATGTAATGTATGGTCTTTCTATTCTCCGATTCTCTGGAGGAGCTAATCGTGTTGCACCATAAGCAAACCATTCTGAATAGTAACCAAACATAACCATTTGATGGAGGTTAGTTAAAATATTTTTGACGAAACCGATATTGTTTCGATAAGGAGAAGGTAGGCTCTCCATGTCAACTTGACTAGTTTCTAATAAATGAATTGCTTCAAATCGGTCTTCAAATGAAAGAGCTGCAAATGGTCCTCCTTCTGGAAAAGTTGAATAATCTGGAGGATTTTTGACGTTATCGGAAAGAATAAGTTGCATAGCTGCTGCATCAAAAATCCCAGCTGTTGCAGACGACAACTCTATGGTTTTCATACCCCATTCTCCTTGGATTGAACTATAATGATCTAATCCCCATATGAGGTAATCATCTACTCTTAAATCTAATGCCCCCAAGGTTGAGGGAATCACAGCATCCACGAATGCCATAAAGGTAGCTCTAGTATGAAGAATACTGGTTGTACACATCTGCATCGGTAACTGTACCGTGTTGGGTGTCGGCAAAGAAGAATGATTTTGGGGAAAGAGATTAGCAAACGTCTGTTTAAGTTCCTCTAAAAACCTTCCAGTCTTATATTGAGTGGAACTAGAATCACCTTCAGATTTGTTCATCTTGTTCTTCCTCTCTACATTTAGGTAGTTGATTCTTAAATAAAGTCCCCTAAATATGGGGTAAATATTATGGGGAAGCAAGGGGACGGTTCTCATGCTTCCAAAAATACAAAAACCGCTGCCAATGAAATTGGTAACGGTTTTTGTATTATCCAAATAAAGAACAGGATTAGTCCCTTATAGTTAATAACGTTGGTCAATCCTCAGCAAAATACGATCAGTTTCATCACTTTTCTTACTAACTAAACGATTGATTAAATGTCCCTCAAACCCGCTTGAAAAATGAACCTTGGCTATGTTTTAAGTAAAAAGATTGTCGATGACTTCGTTTCTATTTTCGCTAATAACCAGCAATTCTAGTGGACAAATTGAGTTACCTACAATCTTTGACCTGATTC
>JAIMAD010000334.1 GCA_023512145.1 Bacillus sp. (in: firmicutes)
GAAAATGCTGATTTTGTCGTGGTTGGGATTGATCACGAGATTAGCTATGAGAAATTAACTGTTGCCTGTTTGGCCGTTCGTAATGGCGCGACATTCATTTCAACAAATGGGGACATCGCGATTCCTACTGAGAGAGGGCTCCTACCTGGGAATGGTTCCCTTACATCAGTTATTACTGTCTCCACTCAAACAAAGCCGATTTTTATAGGCAAGCCGGAGTCGATTATTATGGAACAGGCCTTAAAGGTATTGGGAACGGCAAAGGAAGAAACGCTGATGGTGGGCGATTATTATGATACCGATATATTGGCTGGTATGAATGCAGGGATAGATACGCTATTAGTTCATACCGGTGTAACAACTAAAGCATTACTAGCAGGTTATGACCGGTTGCCAACCTATTCTATTGATACATTAGACCAATGGGACCCATCCTAAGATTTACCCTTTAACACTTACAGATAAAGAAAAAGGATGGAAACTGCTCCATCCTTTTTACAAAAAAAGTATAAAATTTTTGACTTTGAGAATTAACCGGCACACGCCACCGTACTTCAAGTGTACTTCGCTCAACGAGTAAAAATCGGGTTTGGAATTTTTACCTCCCTACCATAAGTCAACACCTGGAACGAATTGCTCTTTCGTGTTTCCACTACTCACTCTAACCGCTCCAGTACCGTCGTGAGAGCTAAACATTCGCTTGCGCCTTTTCACCGGCATCTATTCTACACGTGCAGCACGGTGAGCTAGTCTACTTGATGCTGCAGCGGCAACTGCCCCAACAATATCATCTAAAAATGTATGACATTCTCCCGTTGATTTATCGTTTAAATGCGCCAATATTCCAGGTTTTAATTTATCGATATACCCGTAATTCGTAAAGCCAATTGAACCGTAAACATTGACAATCGATAACGCAAGAATTTCATCCACCCCATAAAGGCTTTCATCAGAACTAATGATTGATTGAAGGGGTTCCTCGAGCAACCCTTTTTCAGCAAGTATATCAAGCTGAATTCCCGTTATGACTGCATTTTGCACCTCACGTTTTGAAAGGACACGTTCTACATTTGCTAGACAGTCTTCCATTTTTAAATTTTCATGGTATTTTTCCTGTAAAAAGAAAACTAAATCGGCAATATCTTGAATTTCGACTCCTCTTTCTTTAATCCATCTACGTGCGGTTTCTTCGAGAATATCCATTTTTTTGTCATCTGCCATCCCTTTAATCACCTTTACTTTGAATTTCCATTTCATATATACGCTATTTACTTAGAATATGCAAATTTAACCAAAAACTTTCATGGGTAATACTCCCTACCCATTCATCGAAAAGGATTTGATTGTCAGCAATACTAGTTTGCCCTTTGCTTAAAAAAATAGCAAAGACAACAAGTTTTAAAGTGCCAATACATATACATTACATAAGAAGTGGTAATGAAAAGAGGGGGACTGCAAATGCTTCAGAAAATGCTTGAAAATCAATATGGAATCACTGCCCCAGAATATGTAAAGTTAGATTCTTATGATGCACTAAGAGGGAATGGCTGGCTTTATTTAATCTCAAATCCAGCTGGTAAAAAAGAAGAGGATATTACGGAACTTGAGAAAATTGCCGAGCATTTAAGGAATTATGGTGATCAATTTGTCCCTATTTTTTTGCCATCAAAGGATGGGAAATTAATTGCGACATGGGAACAAAATAACTATTGTGTGTTAGCAAATCGACAAATAGAAGAGCAGAAGAAAATAAAATTGGGACGAAAGCTAGCCAAATTTCATGAGCGTGGCAGGAGAGTTCCGTTTCAAATTGAAAGATCAAGCAGAATTGGTCAATGGAAGTCATTATGGGAAAGTCGGCTCGAACAAATGGAGAAGGTATGGAATGGTCTCCTATTTCAGACCCCCGAAGATGAGTTTAAGAAAATGTTTGTCGATTCATTTCCCTATTATCTCGGATTAACGGAGAATGCCATTCAATATTTAGTCGATACTGAGCTTGACGACGAACCGAAAGAAACAGATAGTGGGACAGTTTGTCATGAACGGTTTTCAAAAAAAACATGGGGGGGCTCCCAAGACAATTTTATGATTAAAAATCCTTTTGATTGGGTTTTTGATCACCGCAGTCGCGACCTAGCTGAGTGGTCTAGGGAAAGGTACTTTCGCAATTTCCGAACATACGATGTTGATTTAAAACGATTTTTTGAAGAGTACCAAAGTATTTCGCCACTGTCCTCTTTTTCGTGGAGATTATTATACTCACGCTTAATTTTTCCCTTACATTATTTCGAATGTATTGAAAATTATTATATTACCCGATCACAACAGGATCAAAAGGTGCTAGAAGAGCAATTAAGTAAGATATTACGACAATCAAGCGAATACGAACGATTTTTGGCTGGATTCCTGCAAATAGCGGGCGCCCCCATCAAACGTTTAAATCTTCCGCAAGTGGAATGGCTTTATTAAGAAGGTTTTTTAGACTACGCAAAATAAATCTTATGGTAAAATAAAGAGGAAGTTGAGGAGTAAGGAAGGGATTGCAGCATGAAACCATACATTTATGTGACAAGGAAGTTACCAGACGCAATAATACAAACGATTCAAGCAAAATACCAGGTCAAAATGTGGGAGCATGATGACATTCCAGTCCCAAAAGAGGTATTGCTAGCTGAGGCAAAAAAGGCAGATGCACTGTTGACAATGTTGTCTGATTCCATTGATGAACGTATTTTAACGGCGGGGAAAAATTTAAAGGTTGTTGCAAACCTTGCTGTTGGTTTTGACAATATTGATCTAGAGTCAGCAGATAGAGAAGGGATTGCCGTTTGTAATACACCGGATGTTTTAACAGATACAACGGCAGATTTAACTTTTGCCTTGCTAATGGCAACTGCAAGGAGAATTGTTGAAGCAGCCAAGTTTGTGAAAGAGGGAAAGTGGAAAAGCTGGAGCCCATTATTATTAGCAGGCAATGATATTCATCATAAAACGCTTGGAATTGTTGGGATGGGAAATATCGGCGAAAAGGTTGCTAAACGGGCCACTGGATTTGAAATGAATATTCTTTACCATAATCGGACAAGAAAGCTTGAAGTCGAAGAGCAGCTTGGAGCTTCTTATGTACCGTTTGGTGAACTAGTCGAGAAGTCAGATTTTATTGTTTGTCTAACCCCACTTACTGCAAAAACAAAAGCGATGTTTACCCGTGAAGTATTTAATAAAATGAAACCGTCGGCAATTTTCATCAATGCTTCTAGAGGGGCTGTTGCCGATGAACAGGCATTATATGAAGCACTTGTTGCTGGAGAAATCGCTGGGGCAGGGCTCGATGTATTTGATAACGAACCAATCAATGCCGACCATCAATTACTAAAGCTCGCCAATGTTGTCGCAACTCCACATATCGGTAGCGCTAGTGTGGAAACGAGAGTGGCGATGATGAAGCTATGTATAGATAATATAGTCGCAGTTCTTGAAGGCGCTGAGCCAGAATCACTTGTTAATAAACAGTGGAGACCATATGCGAGGGCTTAAGTATTTTCTAGCTGGTTCCATAAAAAAGCGATTGCGCAAAAGCAATCGCTCTTTATTACATATAAAGAAAGTATAAAACTTTGTCTGGCGCTAGCAACCCATGTGCTAGTGGACTTCGCCCTTTGAGTAAAAATCAGGTTTAGGATTCCCTACGATAAGTCATCATCGAAAAAGCTAATGCCCTTCGTGTTTCCAATACTCACTCAAAGTGCTCCGGTCCAAACGTAGCGTTAAAGGGGGTGCATCCGAGTTTCATATTAAAATACTTGCTCTACTTCAACAACACCGGGAACTTCTTCTAAAAGAGCCCGTTCAATGCCGGCTTTCAATGTGATCGTGGAACTTGGGCAGCTTCCACATGCTCCTAATAAGCGAAGCTTTACAATACCATCTTCTACATCTACTAATTCACAATCTCCACCATCGCGAAGAAGAAATGGACGTAATTTATCTAATACTACTTGAACTTGATCTAACATTTCTTGTTCTTCCAAATTAATCGACTCCCTTCGTACTTATATTATAATGTCATCGAAGCTAAAAATCCATTCTCAAAAATTAGGTAAACAGATATTTTAAGACATTATTCATGTATTAATATTAATTATAATGTAAAATGAATAAAAAAGGTAAGGATTGGTTTTATGAAAATAAAAGAAGTGGAAATTATCCTTTATGGTGCTGAACAATTATGCCCAAGCTGTGTGAATTTACCATCTTCCAAAGAAACCTTTGAATGGCTAGAAGCAGCAATTACCAGAAAATTCCCCGACCAGCCCGTTAAAATGACGTATGTTGATATTCATCAGCCACCAGAAGATATCTTGAAATTTAACTTTGCTACAAAGGTAATCGATGAAGATATGTTTTATCCAGTGGTTGTCATAAAGGGAAAAGTTGTCGGTGAAGGAAACCCACGTCTTAAAACCATTTTCTCCGAATTAGAGAAATACGGTTATTCAGCTATTTGAAAAAATGGGAATCGTTTTAGTATGAATCGTCGCATAATGAATGATTTCCAAAATTAGAACAGGGGGTATAAAACCCCTTTTAGGTTTTATGTGACAAAATAGCAACATCTCTCACATTATTCTTGACATTATTACCTCGATCGTGGTATTTGACGAACCAGAGGAAAAATAGTAGGATAATTAGTTGTGGAGAGGTGAAAGTAATGATTCAACCCATCATTGAATTTTGTATTAGCAATTTGGCCAATGGTGCTCAAAAAGCACTTGAAAGATTAGAAAAAGATCCTGATTTGGATATTATCGAATATGGATGTCTTGGGTATTGTGGGAAATGTGCAGCCACCCTTTATGCACTTGTTAATGGCGAAGTAGTGACAGGGAAAACTCCAGATGACCTGGTAGATAACATATATCAATATTTAGAGGAAAATCCGATGTTTTAAGAAAGGCATTACCCAGTTGAGATGACCTTAAAATAACGACATGGTAATTACCTCGGCAACTAGACTACTTGGAAATAAGGAAATTATTTGAAGGAGCGTTTTGGCTCCAATATATATATCTAACATATACTAAAGCTATTTTCGCAAACTTTGTTGCTATTTACGAAGATGCACGGTGGAGTTGATTTCCGCTCCAGATGCTCGCTTTCCGCGGCGCGGTGGTGAGCCTCCTCGGCGTAAACGCCTGTGGGGTCTCACCTGTCCCGCTGCTCCCGCAGGAGTCTCGCACTGCAACGAA
>JAIMAD010000335.1 GCA_023512145.1 Bacillus sp. (in: firmicutes)
GTGAAGAGCTGTTAGCAGAGATTCGTGATTTATTAAAAGAAGATAAAGATTTGTTAAGAAAAAATGAAACATCTTGATTACTCTTTCGTATTAAAAGAATAAGAAAATAATTTTGAGGTGAAAACATTGTATACACAAACATCACATACATCAACAGACTATTTGCCATCTGTCTTACGAACGTTTGCCCTATCCTTGGCTATTGCCTTCTTAGGCACAATGGCTGGGGTATTTGTTCCTGAAGGTTTATTTATGCCATTAATGATTCTAGAATTTGTCATGCTAATGGCTGCTCTCTTCTTTAGACGCAAAAAAGCGATCTCTTATTCATTCCTTTATATTTTCACCTTTATCTCAGGGATTACCTTGTATCCAATTGTTAGTTATTATTTATTGTCTGCCGGTGCAAACGTAGTGGTTATGGCTTTTGCAAGTACAACGGTAGTATTTACGGGCGTTGCTATTTACGCAACGAAATCAAAACGAGACTTTTCCTTTTTAGGTGGATTCCTACTCGCTGCCTTGCTAGCTTTAGTGGCGATTTCAATTTTCAATATTTTCTCCCCTTTAGGCTCGACTGCTATGCTCGTATACTCCTTTATCGGCGTGTTGGTTTTTAGCGGTTACGTGCTTTTTGATTTTAACCGCATGAAGCATCATGGTGTAAGAGCAGAAGAAGTGCCTTTGATGGCCTTAAATCTATACTTGGATTTTATTAATCTTTTCATCAGCCTTCTACGTATTTTAGGGATTCTTTCTAGCAAGGATTAATTTTAAGAGGAGCTTAGATATCCAGCTCCTCTTTTTTGGGCTATTTTTAATTAGTGGACAATTACCAAAGCTTAATTAATGATTACACTCATGCAAGTGACAGCATTTTTGGTCGAAGTCGTTCCTTCGCCCTTTTCATTCTTGTTTTTACTGTGGATAGTGGCAGATTGCCTTTCATTGCAATTTCGAGTAGTGAGAAATCTTGAAAGTAATAAAGATAAATAGAACTTCGATAAATTTCCGGCAATAGATTAATATTTTCAGCCACTTGTTGGTCAGTTAATTTATCTAGGACCTCTACTTCAGGAATGGACGTTGGTTCGATCGAGACAGTGTAGGAATAAACCTCTTCCTTCCAAAATTGCTGTGCCTTTTTTTCCTTCCGCCAATAATCACGGCATTTATTGATGGCAATTGTAAATAACCAGCTTTTGTATTTTGATTGCTCCTTCATTGAAGGATATGCTAAATAGGCCGAAATTAATGCCTCCTGATAAATGTCCTCCGCAAGTTCCTTATGACCAACTAACGATAATATATATCGAAAAATGGCTTTTCCATGTTCTTTCACTAATTCATCAAATGAAGGAGCAAATCCTTGCAACATTGTCATCGTCCTTTCCATCTGTATAATAACCTTCACTCTATTAGACGGAAAGAACAACCACATCCCCTACACTTCAAGTGCAAATTTTCAAGAGTTTATAGTTCAGTTGGTTTTTGAATCATTCCTCTCATAAAAATAGACACGCCGATTTTTTTGCATATGGTTAAATAATGCATGAGAGCTAGCAAAACTGCGCCAGTATTCATCCCGATAATAACACCATTCATTTGCCATTCAGAACGGGAAGCAAGCAAGAGAATGAGCGAAAAGGAAACAAGGATCGACCAAATGATGTGAAAAAATGCCTCTTTAATAAGATCTAGTCCAATCAGAAATGCTTGCAGCGGCATGATAAAAAAGTGAAATAAAAAAAATGGCCAGAGTAATTGTAAAAATAGGGCAGGAATCTCTGATTTAAAAAAGAGTGACGTCAATTCTGGTGCAAAGAAATAGAAAACAGCCACTGCTGCTATCCCGTATACAATCGTCAACTTCATCGTCTGTTGGAGCATCTTCTGCAGACTAGGATAGTCTCCCTGTGAGTAAGTCTTGGAAACAGCTGGAATCAGCACAATCATTAAGGAATGAGCAATAAATGCTGGAAAGAAGCCGATGGAAACGGCCACACCCATCAGCATACCAAATTGTTCTGTCGCGAGTGTCTCATTCATTCCAGAACGAACCAAGGCCGCTTTAATAATGAAGGGCTGCATTGCATTGGTGAAGGCAGAAAACAAACGTAAACCTGTTGTTGGAATCGATACTGCCATTAAATTTTTCCGTACAACCTTGCGATCCATATTGGAAAAAGGCTGGCGTTTTAATTGCTGAAATTGAGCAATAAATGTGGAAACCAAGTAAACGAAGACAATAATTTCGCTACCAATGAGCGTGCCAATCGCCACTAATAAGGCTTCCTCTGGACGAAACGAAATGAAACGAAAGAGACCGAACAAAACCACTACTTGAATTATTTTCCTAATAAAGTTCGAGATAGCAATTTTCCCCATCTGCTGTTTTCCCATAAAATATCCTCTCGCAACCGAAGTGAAGGAAACGATTGGAATTAAAATTAATACAAGCCATCTTACGTATGGATGATAGCCATTAAATACGGGGATATAGGGAATAATTATTGTCGCCACTAAAAAGAGGACAGCTGTGAAAACAATCGTAATCGTAATGGCATGATAAAGAATATTCCTATGGTAGCGCTCCTCTCGTTCGGCGATAAACTTGGAAATCGATACAGGCAGTTCGAAGCTCGACAGTAACACAAGTAAAAATATTGATGGCAGAATGGACATATAAAGTCCTAACCCGTGCGTTCCTAATTCTCTCGCAAGAATCATATTCACTAAGGTTTCAATACCTTCCCCCAAAAATGCCGAAGCAGCTAAAAAAAGTATCCCTTTATAGTAAATAGCCAAATTCTTATTCTCCTTCACGAAAAGATTTACACCTTTTCCAACGAATAGCCCAATGATCACCGGGCTGTATGCGCTAAGGCAATATCCTAATCTCACTTTTATTAATCTATGAGACAAGTTCACTGTTTAGTAGGAGTATTTTTTATTAAAAAAAAAGGAGCTATAGCCCCTTTTTAACTGTTTGTCGTGATCATCTGTTTACTGGTATTTCTTTTAAACAAAAATGTCATCAAAACAATTACTGCCAGTAAAAATAATTGGGTTACAGTTGTTTCAGTGGTTGGATATATTCCCAGCCAATCAATGAATGGTACTTTTTCAACCGTAGTAGTCGGAATCACCTTAGAAATTTGCAAGGCATGAATACTGATTCCAAGAAGTTTAAAGGCCAAAACGTAAATTAAAATGGATGCACCTTGAAAGAATAAGCGAATGGGAATTTTCACACTGTACTTAATGATGACAAAACCAACAACCACTAAAATAACAATAGCTAGGAGAATACCGCTCACGAGTTGAGCTAAACTAATATATGGAGTAATTCCAGTATAGAAAATAATCGTTTCAGCACCTTCACGAAAGACCGAGAGAAAACTAATAACTGTAAAGGAGAGGAGGCTACCTTTAGCAATTGCTTGCTGCATTTGTTGGTTAAGATATTTATTCCAATGAACAATGCTCGATTTATTATGAAGCCAAGCCCCGACAGTCAGCATCATCACCACCGCCACAACGCCTGTTATCCCTTCAATATATTCTCGACTTGAAGCCGCAACAATCTTTGAAAATACGATGTTAATAATAATTGCTAGAACCGCACTGGCCAAAATGCCCGCGACAACCCCTGCCCAGATCCACTTCTGCTGTCTTGATTGCCCCGTTTTTTTCAAAAAGGCAATTAATGTTGCTACAATTAATAAGCCCTCTAATCCTTCTCGTAATAATATAAGGGCCGCATCCCTGAAAGAGTAATTCGCCTTACTTAATAACGGAGCAAGACGAACAATTACTTCCTTTACAAGGTCGGATGCTTTTTGAGCATTCACCTGTTTTGAATTTAAGATACTTATTGCGGTCGGAAGCTTCGTTTCAATATCACTATACAGCTTATGATCCCTAGTCTGAACATCGCCTTCCACTATCTGCCAGATTGTCAGAGTTTCATTCAACTGATCGCTAGCACTCTTGTAATCACCTTGTGAAATCTGCCTTTCTGCTTTACGTAACACATTGGATAGATCTGTGAGTGTATAGTTTCCCTGGATTTGCTTTGAAGTATTTCCAGCCAAATAGTGCTCCACTTCATCTCTCAAATTAGCTAAATTCAATTTTGCCTTTTCTAAATCTGCTGGTTCCTGGGTAATAGCGATTCGAAGTAATGCCATGTATTTTTCAATATTTCCGTATAAAGCAATACTTTCTTCATGGACTGCCTTTTCAGAAGCGATCCATTGCTTCTGCAGTGTTTTGTATTCAGCGGGTAACAGGGCAGGAGTCTCTTTTTCGATTGCTTCTGTAAAATGGTTGATTAGCGGCAGTAGCCTCATTACTTGTTCTTTTCCTTTTGCTTTATCCTGGGGATTTTGTTCTTGATCATATTGAACAAGCGCACTAGACAGTGCCGATAGTTTTTTTGAAAGTGCCTCTTTTTCGGCTGTTCCATTGGCTAGTAATCTTTGAACCTCTTTTAGTTCTTGGTCAACCTTTTTCGCCTGTTTACTATTGGCTTTTTTAATGGACATCCATTCGAAATCAAATTGTTCCATATTTTTCGCAATGGTAGTTTGCTCCCTATCCTTTGCTTTCATTAAACTATCGCCAATAAGGATGAAAAGCTCATCGTGATTTTCTGCTGCACGCACTGGATTGATTGGTTGAAAAAAGAAAAAAAGCATCGTTAGTACTAGTAAAGGTTTCCATATAGTCATAAACCGTGCGTCCTTCCTCTCCTTTTAACAGGAAAAATATTAACTAAAAAGTGTTTCTCCAATAAAACCTCCCTCTTTGGATCCAGGTAAACAAGCAAAGACTGCACTTCCAGTGTGTGATGTATATTCATTCAACTTATCAATTTTTGCTAACCTATTTTGTATGGGAATAAATTGTTTGCTTGGTGTGCGCTGGAAACATATGAATAGCAGGCCTGCATCAAAGCTACCGGTTTTCGAATCAATACCATTTGAATACGAATATGCCCTGCGTAGGATTTGTTGCGACCCATCCCCATGTGATAGACGTGTATGAGAATCGGCAGGAATGGTATACTCTCCCTGCTCATTTCTATGTTCTAAATCCAGTTGCTCAAATTCATTCTTTTGTCCTAAAGGAGCACCACTTTCACGATGTCGACCAATTGTTTTCTCCTGTTCTTTTAATGTGGTACGATCCCACACTTCCAAAAACATTTGAATGCGGCGGACAACTAGGTAACTACCATTGACG
>JAIMAD010000336.1 GCA_023512145.1 Bacillus sp. (in: firmicutes)
CCTTTAAAGATGGCCTTACAACCGAAAACCTAGAATTTATAAAAGAAAAAATTGAACCTTTATACAATGAAATTGACGGTGTTGCCCAAGTTCAAACATATGGATTGGTTAATCCTGTTATCTCAATAAAAATCGATAATCAAAAGTTAGCTGAAAATCAAGTATCCCTTCAGACTGTGCTGGGAATTCTTCATGGCCAAAACACCGCTCTTGCAATCGGCGAAAAGAATATTGACGGAAAAACCAGCAATATTAAGGTGGTTGGCGACTTATCAAGTCTCGAAAAACTAAAAAGCCTACCAGTCGCACCAAATGTAACTCTTGAGGATATTTCATCTATTGAGGAAACAAAACCATCCAATTTTCTTAACCGTTTCGACGGTAGCGAAGCATTAAGCATCAGTATTACGAAGGACAGTAATTCAAATGCTGTCACCATTAGTAAAGAAATCGAAAAAGTAACAAATGAAATGAACAAAAAATACGATACACAAAAATCTACTATCTATGTGGCCTCAGCTGATATGGTTGAAACATCGGTTCAAACGATGATGAAAGAAGTCCTTCTTGGTGCTTTATTTGCTACGATTGTCATTATGATCTTTTTACGTAATATCCGAACCACGTTCATTACGATTGTTTCCATCCCGCTATCACTTTGTTTTACCCTGTTCTTACTGTCACGTTCCGGGGTAACGTTAAACATTTTAACTCTTGGCGGGGTTGCCGTTGCCGTTGGACGACTTGTTGACGACAGTATTGTTGTCATTGAAAATATTTATCGCAAAATGCAAACAGAGAAATTCTCGGTTCAAATGGTAATTGATGCAACGAAACAAGTTGGTGTTGCGATTACGGCCTCAACATTAACAACGGTCGCGGTTTTCCTGCCAATGAGTTTATTAAATGGAGGCCTTCAAGAATTCCTTTTACCTTTTGCCTTAACGGTTACCTATTCATTACTTACTTCCCTTCTTGTGGCATTGACAGTGGTTCCGTTGATGAGTGCGGGGTTGTTGAAAAATACAAAGCTTCCTGAACATAAACCTGCCGTTCGCTTTCCAAAAGCAGTCAAATGGTCTTTAAATCATAAATGGATTGTATTTACGATTTCCTTCCTATTGTTTGCCGGATCGATAGGTGCTTATTTTGCCGTACCGAAGGGTGCCGTTGACAATTCTTCTGCCGACTTTATTACAGCCACCATGAAATACCCAAATGAAACGCCATTTACTACGGTTAAAGAAAAGGCAATCGAGCTTGAAAATTCGATAGCTGAAATGGATGAGGTTGAATATATTTTTAACCAAGTCGGTTCTTCGGCTGATACCGCTCAATTTGGACAAATCGGTTCTCCAACCGAAGCGGTGATCAGTATAATATTAAAAGATAAAAACGATACAGATAAGGTTTTAAAAGAAATTGAAAAGAAAAAGGATGACTATAAGGATGATGCTGTATTAGAAGTCGCCACAGCTTCGTTTATGATGGGTGGATCGGGAACCAATATTACCATCGATGTTATTGGTGAGGATATCGATCAACTGGAAAAAACAGCAAACCATATTAAAGAAATTGTATCGGATATTGACGGTGTTGAAAAAGTAACAACGAATCAAGATGAAAAGAAAACTGTCTACTCTCTAGTCGTTGATCCTGTAAAAGGTAATCCACAGCAAATTGCCCAGCAGCTTGGTGTCATGCTAAATCAAACACCACTTGGAACGATGAAGTTAAATGAAAAACAAACGACTGTTGTCCTTGAACCATTACTTAACACTAAAACACAAGATGATTTAAAAAATATACAGATTATGACAGAAAGCGGAATGGTGCCGGTTTCTGAGATAGCCACAATACAAAAGGCTGTGAGCTCAACCAGCCAATTCCATAAGGACGGCGAAACGTACCTTCGCGTCACCTCTTCCGTCGATCCTGCTAAGCTCTCTGAAATATCGACCAAGATTAACCTAGAATTATTCGGAGATCAAAAAGGCGCCAATAAAGGAATGGACCTTCCAGGGGGTGTAGAAGTTCTTGTTGGAGGCGCAAATGCCCAGCAAATGGAGGATTTTACCGACCTTTTCTTAACAATGCTTATTTCAATCGGAATTGTGTTCTTGATTATGGTCATCACGTTTAAATCGATTAAAGCGCCAATCGCGATATTAACCTCCCTGCCGCTTGCGGCCATCGGTGCGATTTTTGGCATCTTAATCAGCCGGATTTCAGTTGATATCACCGCACTGCTTGGAGCGCTAATGCTTATTGGAATTGTCGTCACAAATGCAATCGTCCTGATTGACCGTGTGAGACAAAATGAAGAAAATATGACGATTCGCGAAGGGATTATTGAAGCGACGGCTACCAGAATGAGGCCGATTATGATGACCGCAGTCGCGACGATTTCAGCGATGATTCCGCTCTTGTTTAAAGTATCTCAGACCGGAAGCTTGGTTTCTCAAAGCTTGGCTGTTGTCGTAATTGGTGGCCTAGCTCTCGCTACACTCTTGACATTAATTGTCATCCCATGTATGTACGAATTATTGTATTTTAAAAAATCAAGGAAACAAAGAATGTCAGGATCAAAAGATCAAACAATTCAAATGTAAAATGATGCTTTCACCTTTTTGATTTGATCCCAATAAGGTAAGCAGATCGTATGTGTTTTGAGTACACAGAAGTTGAATAGGCTATTTTAAAAACAAAAAGAGTGTGATTTTAGATAAATCACACTCTTTTTTTAGTTTTAGGTTCAATCTATTTTTATAAGTATACGATTCCTCTTCTGATTCACTAATCGACCCTCAGGGTTTCATAGGAAAGATATCCTAAATCACGAATAATCAAATCATACTTTTGGATGGTACTTATAATCTCTTCGGCAAAAACATGATCACTATTCAACTGATCTTGTACAACAAGATGTAGTAAAAGACCGGGGGGACGGTTCTGGTGGACACATTTTCACAAAAAAAACCGTAAGAACCGTACCCACGGGATGATAGTCCAAAGAGTTATTCTTCATCCGCTTCGTCTTGGACCCATTCAATGGAGTAATACGTATCCACCAAAGCTTCGTCTAACCCCCAGCCGGTTCCTTCTGCACTAGACATCAAGTTCCGTAGTCTAGTAGAAAATTCATTGTATAGTTCTTCATTCCGTTCACATTCCATGGCTACCTGATCAAACATCTTCTCTATACTGGTATAAAAACCTTCATATATATCACCATAGGTACATGTAAATTCGACACCCTGTTCGACATAGAAAAGCATAAGATCAACCGTTCGTCTCTCATTATTTGTTGCCTTCTTAAAA
The DNA here is from genome assembly GCA_023512145.1 of Bacillus sp. (in: firmicutes). GTDB lineage: Bacteria > Bacillota > Bacilli > Bacillales > Cytobacillaceae > Neobacillus. Next base: position 3,322 of record JAIMAD010000336.1, read on the forward strand.
GCAGTAATCTCCTTTTTAGCTTCTGCTAATCGAAGCTTTCCAAATCCTCTATCTGGAAAAAATTCATTACCTATCTTTTTTCTTGCCTGATTAAAAAGATCTTCAATTGCTTCATCACCTAGGAATTTACTAGATAAGAAGTTTTGAATCTCATTGTTTGCCTTAAACATCTCAACAATTAGCTCAATCAATTCCTTTTGTTCATATGTTTTTAATTGTTTTTTCAAGTCGGTCATTTTGATTTTCATAATAGTCCTCCAACTTTCACTCGTAGAATTTACGTTATCTTAAATAGACAGTGAATAATATTAAATGATTTAGAGGTTAAAAGTTTGAAATAATTTTCTATTAAAAGAGTTACACTTAATTGGGACAGTCCCCTGGCGCGTTATAGCTGCGGGACTGTTCCAACTTTACATCTTAGTTGTAAGACTAGTAAAATCATTTTATAGCTTAAGCCCTTTTGAGCAATTAATCAACGAAATAAAATTTTTCACCATTTCACCCATAACCCAGTTCGTTGTTGCACCTGTCACTCCGTTACTAGGGCACTGACCTCGATTAGTTGTTAAGTCGGCCACAATCGTTTCCACAAGGGGTTGATGGACATGTTGTGGTGGTTCGAATCTCCATTGCTCTGTTTTGCTCGCGGTTGTCAAAACGATTGACTCGGTTCCAAAAGTTGTAAAGGAAATTTTCCCTTTGCTTCCTACGATTTCATTTACAGCGACATTCTCAAAAGCTGTAAAACACCAATTTCCTACGCCATGGATACCAGATTCAAACATGTATGTACCCGTCACAATATCCTCCGCAGAATAATAGCCTGCTTGATTTGAAGCAAAACCTTGTACTGACTTAATCGATACTAGCAAAAAAAGGTTTAGTCCTATCATTTATTGCTTTTCATTTGCAACTTTAGTATTTTTATAGTCTCAATAGGACATTTACGATGGTTTAATGTGGGATGACAATACGGTATAATTATTGGGGTTCATTGGTAGTGTAGTTACATTTGGAAGCAATTTTGTAATTTAAATTAAACATTATAGTTATTATTCTATCTGGTTAAAGTCTCTCGCATGATGAATAATTCGAATAATTTCCATTCTGCTCCCATTTATTCTGTATATTATTCTATAATTTAGTAATATTTTTTCCCTAATCCTATCATTATTAAATTCAGGCACAATTCTTCCTGAGTTTGGGAAAGTTGTAATTGTCTCGATAGTATCAATGATTCTCCGAGCAAAATTTCTTGCGTATTCCTCAGAATCGTTAGCAATATAATTACATATGTCCTCTAAATCCTTTACTGCTGATTCTGCCCATCTTAAATCAACCATTTTGATAATTTCTGCTTGACTTCATCATGAGAAACAGTTTTTCCAGTGTTAAGATCTTGAAGCCCCTTATCAATTTTTGCCCTAACTTGCAGTTCTTCCAATATATCCACTAAAGTTACATTCTCTGGTAAGGCGTTGATAAACCTTATGACATCTTGTTTAGTACGCATCAACAACCCTCACTTTCCATATTTTCATTTACATTATAAATCAAAATTGTTTTTAACACCACATACCGGGGGGACGGTTTGAAATTAGTGATAAAGTGGCAGCGGCCCTTCACACGGTTGGCTGATGTTGTAAACTTTAAAGAAAATTCTCGTTAATGTCATACTTTGTAAATCAATGAACCTCCCATGACTAAAGTCACGGGTTTCAGGGTTAGTGCTACTGCACATTGACCACTCGTGGCTGGGCACACACAGCCGCTATCCCGTTGGCAAAAGCCATGGGGAGTACTTTTCGTAGGATGTTCGCTGAACCATTTACGTCTGCGTTTAGTAAAATGTTGTTTTTAGAACGGTACATTCCTCGTACTATCCGTTTTCCACTAAAG
>JAIMAD010000337.1 GCA_023512145.1 Bacillus sp. (in: firmicutes)
GCGCGGCGACGAAAGAAATAAAATGCTGCAGCGTATTTATGGAACTGCCTTTTTCAAAAAGGAAGAGTTGGCTGAGCATTTACGTTTTCTAGAAGAGGCGAAAGAGCGAGACCACCGCAAGCTTGGTAAAGAGTTAAACCTGTTTACTAATTCGCAAAAGGTTGGTCAAGGGCTACCGCTGTGGATGCCAAAAGGGGCAACCATCCGCCGTATAATTGAACGATATATTGTCGATAAAGAACTTCGCCTTGGCTATGACCATGTGTATACTCCGATAATGGGAAGCGTCGACCTTTATAAAACTTCAGGACATTGGGACCATTATCAGGACGATATGTTCCCGGTCATGGACATGGATAACGAGCAAATGGTGCTCCGTCCCATGAACTGCCCACATCATATGATGGTGTACAAAAATGCAATTCATAGCTACCGTGAGCTGCCAATTCGGATTGCTGAGCTTGGTTTAATGCACCGCAATGAAATGTCTGGTGCCCTAGCAGGATTACAGCGTGTTCGTGGAATGACATTGAATGATGCCCATATCTTTGTTCGACCAGATCAAATCAAAGAAGAATTTCAGCGTGTGATCCGGTTAGTATTAGATGTATACAAGGACTTTGATATCAACGATTATTCGTTCCGTTTGTCCTATCGAGACCCACAGGATAAAGCGAAATATTTCGATGATGATGCCATGTGGGAAAAAGCACAAAGTATGTTAAAAGAAGCAATGGACGAACTAGGTCTTGACTACTTTGAAGCAGAAGGCGAAGCAGCATTCTACGGTCCTAAGGTAGATGTCCAAGTGAGAACTGCTTTAGGGAAAGACGAGACACTGTCCACTGTGCAATTGGACTTCTTGCTTCCGGAACGCTTTGATTTAACATATGTCGGCGAAGATGGCAGGCAGCACCGCCCAGTTGTTATCCACCGTGGTGTCGTGTCAACAATGGAACGTTTTGTTGCTTTCTTAATCGAAGAATACAAAGGGGCCTTCCCAACATGGCTCGCTCCAGTCCAGGTGCAAATTATTCCTGTTTCACCGGGAGCACATTACGATTATGCTAAACAAGTGCAGGAACTGCTTAAAAATGAAGGCTTCCGCGTCGAATTGGATGGACGTGATGAAAAAGTCGGCTATAAAATCCGTGAAGCACAAATGCAAAAAATACCATACATGATTGTTGTCGGTGACAAAGAAGTTGAAGAAATGTCAGTAAACGTCCGTAAATATGGCGAGCAAAACTCGGCAACAAAGCCATTTTCAGAGTTTCTCACTTCACTTATGGTAGAAGTGAAAAGAGGATAATATTAAAAAAAGAAAAAATGTGTTGTATATATTTCCGTTTCTTGCTAAACTATATTTTGTTGTCATAAATAAGTAAAAAAGTTTATTTGACAATAAGTCTTTGCATATGTTATATTTGCTAAGGTAAAAATTGAATACTTGTTTTTGGGAAAAGAAGAAGCACCCGCTTCTCACCTGATTGACGCAATTGGCAGTTAGCAGGTTTACATGAACTTTTTTATTACTTATGTTCTGTAAAGTGTGGGTGCATGCATCCGCACTTTTTTTGTTTGTTTCCTTAAGAAAAAAACTGCTTAGATATTCATACCTGTCAATTCAGTAGCGTAAGGGTGAAAGGGGATAGCCTTGATTTTCTTAACCCGAACGGTTGTATTCTTTATAAATCCTTGGAGGTGGCTAATTATTAGCAAAGACATGTTGTTAAATGATGGTATTCGCGCTCGCGAAATCCGACTAATTGATCAAAACGGTGAACAGTTGGGGATTAAAACCAAAACTGAAGCCTTAGAAATTGCTGGAAGAGTGAATCTGGATTTGGTACTTGTTGCACCAAATGCTAAGCCTCCGGTAGGCCGAATTATGGACTATGGCAAATTTAAATTCGAGCAGCAAAAGAAAGACAAAGAAGCTCGTAAGAATCAAAAGATTATCATTACGAAAGAAGTACGTCTTAGCCCAACAATTGATGAGCATGACTTTAATACAAAGTTACGCAATGCTATTAAATTCTTGGAAAAAGGTGACAAGGTAAAAGCTTCAATCCGTTTCAAAGGTCGGGCAATTACCCATAAAGAAATTGGTCAACGTGTGTTAGACCGTTTTTCCGGAGCGTGCAAGGAAGTTGCGACCATCGAGTCACATCCTAAAATGGATGGACGGAGCATGTTCCTAGTTTTAGCACCTAAAGTCGAAAAGTTATAAGGAGGAAATCCTAATGCCAAAAATGAAAACTCACCGCGGCTCTGCAAAGCGTTTCAAGAAAACTGGTTCTGGTAAATTAAAGCGAGGACACGCTTATACAAGCCATTTATTTGCTAATAAATCAACAAAAGCGAAACGTAAACTTCGCAAAGCATCACTTGTTTCTAAAGGTGATTTCAAACGCATTCGTCAAATGTTAACATACATGAAGTAAACTAAAAGTGATCGATTTAGATATTGGAGGGAAATTACATGCCACGTGTAAAAGGCGGTACAGTTACGCGCAAGCGTCGTAAAAGAGTTTTAAAATTAGCAAAAGGTTATTACGGTTCAAAACATACATTATATAAGGTTGCCAACCAACAGGTTATGAAATCATTTATGTATGCTTACCGCGATCGTCGCCAGAAAAAGCGCGACTTCCGTAGATTATGGATTACACGTATCAATGCAGCAGCTCGTATTAATGGTCTTTCTTACAGCCGTTTAATGCATGGCTTAAAGCTTGCTGAGATCGAAGTAAACCGCAAAATGCTTGCTGAATTAGCAGTAAATGATGCACCTGCATTTGCTGAATTAGCAAACCTAGCAAAAGAAAAGTATAATAAATAAAACCTAAGCCATTCTCATAATGAGAATGGCTTTTTCTGTAAAGGAGAATTAGGATGGAAGAAAAGACATTGTTGTTAGCTGCCTTTTTGATTATGAATATAGTAGGACTATTCATTATGGGTGTGGATAAAAAGCGGGCAATAAAACACCAGTACAGAATTAGTGAAAGAAGCTTATGGCTTGTAGCACTATTTGGAGGAGCACTTGGGGCGACAGCAGGGATGAGACTTTACCGTCATAAAACAAAGCATATATCATTTAAAATTGGCTTTCCCGTGCTTGCAGCTGGAGAACTGATTCTTATTTTGATGCTGTTTTTATAAAAAAGCCGCATTATCCGCGGCTATTTTCCTTGTAAAAACTCCTTGACAGGGCTTTTCCAAATAATTTCAGCAAATGGATATTGATCAACAATCTTTTTATTAATGAAAAAAAAGTCATCCTTTACAAGCCCTTTTAGTGTACCGTTATTCTCAGGCCAAATGGAAATAGAGACAACGTCAAAGGTATTATCCTTAGAACCCATATATTTTTCACCAGCGAATACAGCCCCTTTATAGGTGAGCATGAAATTCTTTCGGACATCTTCATTATCAATCAGTAAAAATCGTTTCTTTTTGCGAGCAGTTTCGAACTTCCATTTTGATGCAAATAAGAACTTTACCACAAAGTAACATAAGAAAAAAATGAGGAACAACAATATGAAGCGGAGCAACCAAATCATGGCTATGCCTCCTACAACCATTTTTAATTAATACGAAACAGAAAGGAAAAGGTTTCATTCATTTTTCATTTTGATAGATAATTTTAGATAAGGAGTGGTATTTTATGAATCTTGAAAAACTATTTCGGATGCAAAAAGCGCTGGATACACATATCGAGGAAAAGCATCAGCTAGAGGTTGAGGATTTATTTGACAGGAAGATTCTTGCCTTACTTGTAGAAATCGGTGAATTGGCCAATGAAACACGCAGCTTTAAATTTTGGAGTGTCAAGCCAGCTTCTGCAAAAGAAGTAATTCTTGAGGAGTTTGTAGATGGAATTCACTTTATTTTATCACTTGGAATTGAATGTGAATTTGATAATAGGGATATTGATTTAACCCTAAGTGAGTCAAATTTGTCTGTAACAGAACAATTCCTCATCATCTATGAAGTGATTAGTATTTTTCAAAGGTCGAAGGGGTTTGATGATTTCATCCATTTGTTTGAAGCTTACTTACAATTAGCTTCCACACTTGGCTTTAAAAAAGAAGAAATAGACCAAGCCTATAACACCAAAAACGAAGTGAATTTTCAGAGACAACAGAATAACTATTAGCAGAAGATTTGAAACATGACTGTAATCTTCAGTATAATGAAAGATGTACATAAATAGTTATTCGGGGGGAAGTAAATGACAAAATTAGATGAAACATTGACGATGTTAAAAGAATTAACTGATGCTTTTGGGATTCCCGGTAATGAACGTGAAGTTCGCGAAGTCATGAAAAAATACATAGCACCATTCGCTGATGAAGTCACTACCGACGGACTCGGTAGCTTAATTGCTAAAAAGGTTGGTTTAGCAGGTGGCCCGAAAATTATGGTTGCCGGTCACCTAGATGAAGTAGGATTTATGATTACTCAAATCGATGAAAAAGGTTTCCTTCGGTTCCAAACTGTCGGCGGCTGGTGGGGCCAAGTAATGCTCGCACAGCGCGTCACGATTGTCACGAAAAAAGGTGAGATAACCGGTATAATCGGTTCAAAGCCGCCACATATTTTAAGCGCTGAGGCCCGTAAGAAACCCGTCGAAATTAAAGATATGTTTATTGACATTGGTGCATCAAGCCTTGATGAAGTGAAGGAATGGGGCGTTCAACCAGGAGATATGGTTGTTCCATATTTTGAGTTTACGGTCATGAACAATGAGAAGATGCTTTTGGCAAAAGCATGGGATAACCGCATTGGCTGTGCGATTGCGATTGATGTAATGAAGCAATTACAAGGTGTTGACCATCCAAACGAAGTTTATGGAGTGGGAACAATCCAAGAAGAAATCGGTTCACGTGGAGCGCAGACTTCTGCTTCAAAAATTGAGCCCGATATTGGTTTTGCTGTCGATGTAGGGATCGCTGGCGATACTCCAGGGATTTCTGAAAAAGAAGCAATGGGCAAAATGGGGAAAGGTCCGCAAATTATTTTATACGATGCGACACTTGTTTCCCATAAAGGCTTGCGCGAATATATTACTGATCTTGCGGATGAGCTAAATATTCCGTATCAATTTGACGCTATTCCTGGTGGTGGAACGGATGCTGGTCCCATCCATATAACGCATAACGGTGTTCCATCACTTGCGATTACGATTGCAACGCGTTATATC
>JAIMAD010000338.1 GCA_023512145.1 Bacillus sp. (in: firmicutes)
CTAATGTTTCCCAAGAGGAAACTTTGGATATTCCAACCTTCTTACGTAACCGTAATCGAAGGAGATAAATTTAATGAATTACTTTCCTAAAAGGCATGATCCGATTTCGGATCATGCCTTTTTTTATGTTTAGGAAATTATAAAATAATTTAGTGTGGATACCTAAGAAAATAGTTATCCGAATCCGTCCCAAGCGCACCCATACTCCCTTGTGTCCTTCACATTCCTAATAAAATCAGGTTTTAAATTTTCACCTCCCTCCGATAAGTCACCATCGAAAAAGCTAACTCGCTCCCTTGTTTCCAATACTACCTTGGTAGAGTTACGTTCCTTTGGTGTGCTATACGGGGAGCTAGCGGTTTTGTTCATTTTCCTCTTTTTTGAATATGACAAAATCCGTTGTGAATAGTGAAAATTTCCGTTTTTTTGATTACAGAAAGTGACACACTTCAGCTATACAAGTAGGTTATACTTTTTCGTAAACAGAAAAGAAAAGCGGATGTCCTTGGCCATGGGCGACAAGCTTAAAGAGAGGCGGCTGTTGGTGCGCGTTTAACACCTTCTAGTCGGATTGGTTACCTTGAGTCTTTAGATCGCTTGTGCTGAGTAATATAAAGGGGGAAACTGGTTGATTGTTTATTTAGATGTAATCTGGGCTCTTAATTTATTATTTGACAGCCTGCTCCTTTATTTAACAGCTATTTTTCTAAAAAGAAGAATACGTTTATGGAGAATTGCTGTTGGAGGATTTATTGGTTCATTGATCATTTTATTATCCTTTACACCATTAAATGTCTATTCAAGCCATCCAATTTCAAAACTCATATTTTCAATCTTGATGGTGTTAATAACCTTTGGATATATGCGCTTTTCCTTTTTTATAAAAGCGTTAATGACACTTTATGTTTCTACATTTCTAATTGGTGGGGCAATAATGGGAACCCATTATTTTATTCAATATGATTCACTGTTAACAACCAAGGTCTTCCTAACCAATGTTAAAGGGTTCGGTGATCCAATTAGCTGGCTTTTCATTTTGATTGGTTTTCCGATTGCTTGGCATTTCTCGAAAAAAAATGTAGAAAGTATGGAAATGACTAAAATACAATTTGAACAAATTGTTAATGTGACACTAACAATTAATTTTAAGTCCTTTATTTTTAAGGGATTAGTAGATAGTGGGAACCAGCTATATGATCCGTTGTCAAAACTTCCAGTAATGTTTGTCTCAATTAAAAACCAACTAGATAAGTTTCCTGAATCTATCAGGAAACTTGCGGAAGATCCTGAACCACTAATAATAGGTTCTGTAGAATTTCCTGACGAATGGCAAGATCGGCTCAGAATCATACCCTATCGTGTGATTGGACATGAGCATCAACTTATTATAGCTGTAAAAATAGATAGCATATTGATTGAGCATAATGGTACGCACTATTTATGTGAAAAAGGACTTGTCTCCTTTACAATTAAGCAGCTTTCGGCAGATGACACTTTTCAATGTATTGTCCATCCGAAGATGCTAACAGGACATATGACCCCGGGTGAAGACGTGAAAGTAGGGTAATCAACTACAGTCAAAAAACATTTTAGAGGAGGAACACATATGAAAAAATGGAGGCTACGCCTATCCTACTATTGGTATAAAATATTAATTAAATTGGGCCTGAAAACAGATGAAGTTTATTATATTGGTGGCAGTGAAGCATTACCACCCCCCTTAAATAAAGATGAAGAAGCGCTGTTATTAAAAAAACTCCCAGGTGGTGATAAGGCAGCAAGGTCAATATTAATTGAACGAAATCTCCGTCTTGTTGTATATATTGCCAGAAAGTTTGAGAATACGGGAATAAATATCGAGGATTTAATTAGTATTGGAACGATTGGATTAATCAAAGCCGTCAATACCTTTAACCCTGAGAAAAAAATTAAACTGGCTACATATGCATCAAGATGTATTGAAAATGAGATTCTTATGTACTTACGCAGAAATAATAAAATAAGGTCAGAAGTATCATTTGATGAACCATTAAACATTGATTGGGATGGAAACGAACTATTATTGTCTGATGTCTTAGGAACGGATAATGATTTAATCACGAAGGACCTTGAAGCAAACGTAGACAGGAAGCTGCTGACAAAAGCCTTACATCAGCTTTCAGACCGCGAAAAACAAATTATGGAGCTCCGGTTCGGACTGAGAAACGGGGAAGAAAAAACTCAAAAAGATGTTGCTGATATGCTAGGTATTTCTCAATCCTATATTTCACGATTAGAAAAAAGAATCATTAAACGATTAAGAAAGGAATTTAATAAGATGGTATAAGTGTAGAAAGCAGATGGGGCGAAAAAATGGTGAGGAGCTGTTTGAAGGATACAAATGTGTGCTCTTACCCAATGGCTGTAATTTAAGTTTCACGAGATAAGTTCTCCTTTATGAAAAAAAAATTCTGTAAGAAAAACCTAAGATTACCGTAACTTAATCGTATTATTCGACATTTTACAACTGTTTTCACGCGTGGACAAGTGCATATTTTTCCTTCCCAAGGAGATACTGTTTTTTGTACAGCAGCTCCTGTAGGAGGGAAAAAGATTGACTCGAAATAAAGTTGAAATTTGCGGTGTAGACACATCAAAACTTCCTGTATTAAAGAACGAAGAAATGAGAATACTCTTCAGGCAAATGCAAGAGGGCGAAATGACTGCCAGAGAAAAGCTTGTCAACGGTAATTTAAGACTCGTATTAAGTGTCATTCAGCGATTTAACAATAGGGGTGAGTTTGTTGACGACCTGTTTCAGGTTGGCTGTATTGGACTAATGAAATCAATTGATAACTTTGATTTAGGTCAAAACGTAAAGTTTTCTACGTATGCAGTACCCATGATCATTGGAGAAATTAGAAGGTATTTACGTGATAATAACCCTATTCGTGTTTCCCGTTCCTTAAGGGATATTGCCTATAAGGCCCTTCAGGTGAGGGAACGATTAATGAGTGAGACCTCACGGGAACCAACTGCAGCAGAAATAGCTAAGGTCCTGGAAGTACCACATGAAGAAATTGTATTCGCCCTAGATGCCATCCAAGATCCAGTGTCCCTCTTTGAGCCAATCTATAACGATGGCGGCGACCCTATTTATGTAATGGACCAATTAAGCGATGAGAAAAATAAAGATATCCATTGGATTGAAGAAATTGCTTTAAAAGAAGGAATGCGTAGATTAAATGACCGTGAAAAGTTAATTTTACGAAAACGTTTTTTTCAAGGGAAAACGCAAATGGAGGTTGCTGAGGAAATTGGTATTTCTCAAGCACAAGTTTCACGGCTAGAAAAAGCGGCCATAAGGCAAATGAACAAAAATATTCAAAGTTAAAGCTGTCCCTTGGGCAGCTTTATTTTAATTCTTTTACCTAAAATGAGGTGGTTCAACATATAGTTACTATAGAAATGAAACCGGGAGTGAGTGATAATGGTTAAAATTTCCGAATTCCAAATAAAAGATGTGGTTAATGTGTCTGATGGGAAAAGGCTCGGTAATATTGGTGATATTGAGATTAATTTAGCAACAGGTAAAATTGAGGCGGTTGTTATTAGCAGCAGTGGAAGGGTCCTTGGCTTTTTTGGGAAAGATGAAGAAGTGGTTATTCCTTGGAAAAATATTATTAAAATTGGTCAGGATGTAATTTTGGTCAGATTTAAACGGAGTGAGGAAAGTTTATCTCAAGAAGCAGAAGTTTAACTCGGTGACCATTTTTTCTTTTCATGATAAAATGATAGAAAACCATAAGAGGTATTGATATGGAACCCTTTATTTTAGAGAATCAGTCATTTTTTACAATCAAAAGTTGGATAACGCAATTTCCTGGGTTGGTTGCTGGTATGACTTCAAAAAGGGGAGGGGTAAGCAAAACTAACTTCGAATCCCTTAACCTTGGCTTTCATGTTGGTGATGTACATCAAGATGTTTGTTCGAACAGAAAAAAAGTATCCGAATTGTTGGATTTCCCTTTAGACTATTGGGTTGGGGCCGAACAAACACATGACATTGTCCTAAAAAGGGTTACAAAAGCAGATCGTGGAAAAGGGTCCATTTCCTATCAAGATTCTTTTAAAGGCATTGATGGTTTTTATACGAACGAAGAGGGTATCCTGTTAACACTTTGTTATGCTGACTGTGTCCCTCTTTTATTTATTACACCGGAAAAAAATATGATTGGTGTTGCACATGCTGGCTGGAGGGGAACAGTCGGTCAAATTGCTAAGCAAATGATAACTTTATGGGGAAAAGAAGGAATCACTCCTGAACAAATTTTTGTCGTAATTGGACCATCTATTTGTGAAAAATGTTATATTGTTAATAAGCAGGTTATTAATTTGGTAGAAAATACACTAGAAGATGTCAAAATACTACCTTATAATTTAATTACAGACGGGCAATACTCTCTAGATTTACGTGAATTAAATAGACGAATTCTTCTAAATGCAGGAGTTCCCGAAAGGAATATCCGTACGACGAGTTTTTGCACTAGTTGTGACAAAAAGGAGTTTTTCTCCCACCGCCGTGATCAGGGACGAACAGGGAGAATGGTTAGCTTTATTGGCTGGAAGGAGACAATGAACCGTTTATGAGTGTAGCAGCAAAGCTTGAACAAATAAAACAACAAATAAATGGGGCTTGTCTGAAAGTAAATCGGAACCCTGAAGAAGTCGAAGTGATTGCTGTAACGAAATATGTTAGCACCCAAAGAGCCCATGAAGCACTTGAAGCCGGAATCAGTCATTTAGGTGAAAATCGCGATGAGGGCCTTCTTGAAAAATGGGAGGTATTGAGGGACAAGCCAATCTGGCATTTTATCGGCTCGCTCCAGACCCGTAAGGTAAAAAATATCATTGATAAGGTTGACTATATTCATTCATTGGACCGCATTACGCTTGCTGACGAAATCAATAAACGAGCAGGTAAAACGATAAAATGTCTTGTCCAGGTAAATGTCTCAGGGGAAGAATCAAAGCACGGTTTAACTCCTGAAGATGCTATTGTCTTTATTGAATCACTCAGTCCCTTTGAAAATATTAGCATGGAAGGTTTAATGACCATGGCTCCATTCACTGATGACGAAGACATAATTCGTGAATGTTTTCGCAAATTACGAGAACTTCGTACGCTAGTACAAGCCTTAAATTTGGACTTTGCACCATGTACAGAGC
>JAIMAD010000339.1 GCA_023512145.1 Bacillus sp. (in: firmicutes)
TGCTTCACTTTTTTGAATGCAACACTCGACAATTTTCTTCTGTAAATAGAAGTGTAAATTCAGTATGGAAGCGGGTTGAAGCCACATTTAACCAAACGTTTGATTAGTGTTGAGATAACTCGCAATTAGTCTAAGAATGACTGTTTAGAGAGAAACTGTTCCTTTTATTGAAGGGATTACTTATTCCAAGTTAAATATGGGCAACTTCCCGACAATCTTTTTACCTATTTATGATGGAAAAGCCATAGATGACAAGGGCTACAGCGGATTTAATCAAACGTTTGGTTAGTTTTTTCAGCAGGGGGATTGGGTAGTGATTTGTCCGTTAAGGCCTGAATATGTTGGAAAAGATAGAATGGAGCATATGTTTTCTAAAACCTTCACCAATTTTTTTACTCAAAAGGGAAAAGAAACCGTTATGTATCTAGGTTCCTAGCAGTTTTAATCAAACGTTTAAGTGGGAAGAAAGAGTGGTGAATCTAGTCGAAGTTTGCACTTTAGAAAGACCGCGGGGAAGCATGGGGACGGTTCTTATGCTTCCTCACCTTGCGTCCCCAGAACCCCATACCTATTTCTATCATTCCTTAGGAATAAACGAAAAAGGAGCGAAATCAGCAGATGTATTCACTCCTAATTCTCGACATTTCTCTTCCTTATTAAGTGGTAGAAAGTGCTGTATTATTGGTTTTACAGAGGATTTAATCAAACGTTTAAGTAATAAGTCATTTTGGGAAAACTGTAAAAAATTGCAAATCAATCGGCTTTTCCACGAGTATTGCAGATAAGTAGCGAATACAGAACCGATATCACCGACTATTTTTTCTTAACAGATAGCCACAATTCATTTTTTAAAGTGGGTTTGGAACCCATTTAATCAATCAGTTTCGTTACTAAATGGAGTGATGATACTGCTCAAATGTTGCTGAAATTTAGCCGGTTTAAGGGATCAATGCTGTTGGTTATTTGCAAAAGATAAAACGGCTACCAATTTCTTATTAGCGGCCGGTTTACCTTTAGGAAGCAAGAGAACCGTCCCCATGCTTCCGGTTTAACATTTAGGAAGCAAGAGAACCGTCCCCATGCTTCCTTCCATGCTTCCAAGATTAAAATAGAGAAACGTTTCCATATATGGTATGCTTTTAGCTGAGGTGATTACAATGGCAACAATAAAAGATGTTGCAAAGCTTGCTGGAGTGGGGTTAGGCACTGTTTCTCGAGTGATTAATAATACAGGATATGTAAGTGAATCAACGAAACAGAAAGTGTTAGATGCGATTGAATTGTTAGGTTATGTTCCTAACGAAACAGCAAGGGCATTTGTGTCACAAGATAATAAGATTGTATCGCTCTTTTTGCCTTCAATCCATCACCCGTTTTTTTCAGAACTTGCTTATTATATTGAAGATGAACTTGATAAAAAAGGATACAGTTTAATGCTTTGTAATTCTACTGGTCAAATAGAAAAAGAACTTAAATATATAAATATGCTTAAACAAAATAAAGTATCTGGTATTATTGGGATTTCTTATAATCCAATTGAAGATGAGATCAATGATTCAATGCCAATTGTATTAATCGATCGTAAAATCGGTAAGATACCATATGTTTCAAGTGATAATTATGAAGGTGGCAAATTAGCTTTTCAAGTATTGAAAGATACTGGTTGTAATCATCTTGCATATATCGGAACGTACTCTAAAACCTTGATTACTGATGTAGAAAGAAGAAGAAAAGGTTTTTCAGATGCTGCAACTATGAATGGGATAAAATATACGGAATATATTGAGGAGGATCCCATTAAGGATCCAACTGCATTCCTAATCAATTTTTTAAATAAACATAAGGATGTAGATGGTGTTTTTGTTGAAAATGACTTTCTAGCATTAGAACTAGTTCAGCTTGCAAACGAAAAGGGTATAAATGTTCCTAATCAACTTTCCATTATTGGGTATGACGGAATCCAAACATTTTCACCGGTAAGACCAATGCTTTCGTCCATAAGGCAACCGGTCGAATTAATAGGGAGAAGCTTAGTAGATTTGCTAATAAAAAGGATAAAAGGAATTTCGGTAGATCCAGTCATTTTTCCAGTCAAGTTTAAAAAGGGCGATACTACTTTGTAGAAAAACAGACTACTAATAACCACCAGCACTTATCTTGTATATTAAAGATTGGTGTTTATTTGCTTAAAAAAGAAAAAAGGATACATGAAAGATATATTATAAAAACCAATTGACAAATACATGAGCATATAATAAACTAAACCTGTAAATGGAAACATTTCCACAACTAATATATGGGCATAGCCCTTTTATTTTATATCTTTATGGAAATGTTTCCACATAAATAGAGGGGGGAAATGGGTATGAAAAAAGTGTTTAGTTTTTTGATGATTACGGTTTTTGCTATGATTTTAGTTGCTTGTAATAATTCTGCAAAAAGTAGTGATGATTCAAATTCAGATAGTAAAAGTGGGAATAAGGATGAAGTGAAAGAATTAACCGTATGGGTACATGTTCCAGACGATGTTCCAGAGGGACAAAATTATGATCAACGAGCTAAAGAATTTGAAGAAATGCATGAAAATGTAAAAGTAAATGTAGAACACATTGTTAAAACTGGAGAAGGAAGCGGCTATAATGACCGTGTGAACGCTGCTATTACAACTGGGGAACTTCCTGATGTCATTACATTAGAAAGTGTTTATACTGCTTCATATGTTGATTCGGAGCTGCTCTTACCGTTAAATAAATACTTAGATCAATCTGTTATCGACTCTTATTTAGATACAATTGTTAGTGCTGGTAGTGTTGGAGATAAGTTATATTCATTACAATCGTTTGATCTATCTGCTCCTGTCTTCTATAATGTCGATTTATTCAAAGCGGCAGGCATCGAGATTCCAGCTGATCAAAATGGGAATTGGACTTTAGACTTAGCTTGGAGCTACGATGAATTTTTAGCTAATGCAAAAAAACTTAAAGATTATATGGGGCAAGAACCAGTGCATATGTTCCCTGATAATTCTGGTTGGCAAATGTATGCGCATTCACCAATCATTTTCGCTAATGACGGACAATTAGTTGGAAAAAATGGCTTAGACACGGATGGTTACTTGAATAGTGAGAATACATTGCAGTCATTAGACTTTATAAATAAATTGTTTAAAGATGGAATTGTCTCTCCAACTGCTAGGGAGAATGCATTTCCTTTGGAAAAAGCGGCAATTAGCTTTGAAGGTCCTTGGATGATTGATGTATTCACAAAAGAATACCCTGATCTAAATTGGTCATTGATGCCTTATCCATATGGAAAGAAGGGACATAACTCTGCGCCACATGGTAGTTGGTATGTTGCTGGAACACAGTCAACAGAGTATCCTGAGCTAACAGCTGAACTAATAGCACACATAACAAATGTAGATAGCGCTGTGAAGATGGAAGAATCTGCTGGATTAATTCCAGGCCATAAAGAACTGTTAGATTCTTCAACCACATATAGCGAATACCCAAGAAAGCTTATGTTAGATCAATTAGTAGAAACTACGCATGTAAAACCTAAATCACCTATCTTTCCTGTACTAGAAGATGTATTAGGTGATATCGTGGAAGGTATATCTTTACAAAGTGACTCAGTTGAAAAATTAGTAGCTGATGCTATAGAAAAAGCTGAACGTGAAGCAGCTAGATTTAAATAATTTATTTGGATAATAAAATAGTAAGTACACGCTTCGTGTACTTACTATTCTATTAAGGAGTATGCGTATGAATGAGGCAAAAAAATACCATAAACTTAAATTCTTCGTTAGTAGTAAGTTTTTATTTTTACTTCCTGCATTTGCGTTAATTAGTGTGTTTGTCATTTATCCATTAATTCTTGCAGTAGGCTATTCCTTCACTGATTATTATTTACTTAAACCCAATGATATTTCTTTTGTTGGTCTTGACAATTATAAAGAAATTAGTAAAGACAAATACGCACGACTTGCTTTTGTTAACTCTAGTCAATATGTCATCTATATCGTACCGCTTCAGGTAGCACTCTCCTTAATTTTAGCGTTATTAATTGCAAAAAAATCAAAGATAAATACAATTTTTAGAACAGCATTCTTTTCACCGTTCATCTTATCGATTATTGTTGTTTCGTTACTCTGGAAAAATATTTTAGACCCAGAATTAGGTATCGTAAATGTATTTTTAGCCAATCTCGGTTTTGAGAAACAAGCGTTCTTTTCAAATCCGGACCTAGCACTTCCAACTATCTCTTTCATTATTCTTTGGCAAGGGATTAGTTTTCAAATGCTAATTATCATGGCAGCCCTTCAGGATATTCCTATAAGCTTATACGAAGCGGCTGAAATGGAAGGTGCAAATGCCTGGCATAAGTTTATCTATATAACTATTCCTAGTATTAAGGATCAGCTATTATTTGTGCTGATTGTTGTAACTACGGGAACCTTTAAAATCATAATTGAACCACTAGTCTTAACAAATGGCGGTCCACAAGGTAGTACATCTAGCATACTTTTATATATGTTTGAACAAGGAACAAGGTATCGACAGATTGGATACGCCAGTGCCATTACGGTAGTATTTGCGGTTTTACTAATTATCGTTGCATTTATACAAAGGAAATTAGTTAAGGAGGAATAGGTATGAAGAAAATTAATATAATGACCGTTATTAAACTAATTGTGTTAGTTGCTTTTACTATTCTCTTCTTATTTCCAACTGTCTGGATGTTTGTCGGTAGTACAAAAACGGTTGCAGAAATTTCAAGAGAAATTGGTACGTTGCAAAGCTTTGTTCCAAACCTGGATAATATCACTAGTTGGTTGGACCCGTATAAAGAAATGTTTAATCGATTTAATTTTTCTCTCCATTTTTTTAACAGTGTTTGGTATAGTTTTGTGATTGTTTTTGGTAGCCTTTTCGTTAATTCTTTAGCAGCATACGCGTTAGTTACTTTCGATATACCATTTAAAAAGTACATTACAGCTTTTTTAATTATATTAATTATATTTCCTTTTCAATCACTGTTAATTCAAATCTTTATTATTATCAATAAGATGAACTTGATTAATTCAGTCTGGGGATTAGCTTTACCTCATATTGGCAGTGCCTTTAATATCTTTTTATTTATGGTATTTTTCAAAAAAATACCTAAAGAATTAAGTGAATCAGCTTACATGGATGGTGCTTCGGAT
>JAIMAD010000340.1 GCA_023512145.1 Bacillus sp. (in: firmicutes)
CCCACATTATGCGGGCCAGTTGATTGAAAAAGCGGGATTAAAAGGATATGCGATCGGTGGCGCCAAAATTTCTGAGCAGCATGGAAACTTTATTGTAAATGCCGGGAATGCCACCGCTGGGGATGTGCTTGCCTTAATCCAGCATGTAAAGGATACCATTTATAGTTTATATGAAATAAGAATGGAAACTGAAGTAGAAATAATTGGCAGGAAATAAGAGAGGAAATTCACTCAAAAAAAACCCAAAAGCAATTTTGGATGACCCCAATGAGCACTAGTTGGGCAAAACTATTAGTTCTAGATAATTCTCGCATTTTCAAAATTTATACAATTTTCTATCAAGATATAGTCTTACCAATGACAATATTGTGGTATAATTATCTGATAAACTTATAAGTGGAAGCTCGCATAAAAATGAGTGACGGCATGATTTTTCGTGCCGTTGTTTCTCTTTACAGGGCAACTGCAATCTGAATTTTCAGACAGTTATCTTTTGCTATTATAGGGCAACAGATTTTTTATGTGGAGGAATAATGAATGGAAAAAGGTAAAATTGTTGCGCTTGAAGACCGTATTCCAAAGCTGAAGGAGCAACGAAGACGAAAAGCAAACAGACGTCTCGTGCTCCTATTATTTCTTTTTTTTACAATGATTATTATTATTGCTTATTCCCAATCACCATTAAGTCATGTTAAAACGATAACCATTAAAGGCAATAGTGTTTATTCCAATGTTGAATTAATTAGTCAAAGTGGGCTAACAAAAAATGCTAATATTTGGAAAGTGAGTAAGAAGGATGTCGCTTCAAAATTGCAGCTATTTTCTGAAATAAAAAAAGTTGAAGTGAAAATTCATTGGCCGAACACGATTATTATTCAAGTAAAAGAACATAAAAGGATTGCGTATCTTAACCAAGATAACAATTATTTTCCTGTAATGGAAAACGGCAGGATATTAGAAGATAGACAAGCTAGAAAGATTCCTGTGAATACTCCGATATTATTCGAATTCAAAGAAGGGGCAGCCCTAAACGAAATGATTAAAGAGTTAGAAAACCTTCCAAGTGAAATTGTAAACTCCATATCTGAAATTCATTATTTTCCTAAAAAAACTGATCAGTACCATATCTCCTTATTTATGAATGACGGCTTTGAGGTAAGTGCAACAATAAGAAGCTTTTCGGAAAAAATGGTTTATTATCCCTCAATCATTAGTCAACTAGATCCTAGCAAAAAGGGAATAATCGACTTAGAAGTAGGTTCATATTTTAAGGCTTTTGAAACAGAAGTGGAGGAAAAAGAAGTTGACTAAAATAAAGGTGAAGGGTAAACATGTGGTTTTATCCCTTGTCTGCCTTGTACTTGGGTTTATGATTGCCTTCTCCTACCATCTAACACAAAATGAAATCAAAAAAACAAAACCAAATGTATCAGGTACACAATGGGAACAGACCGTTAAGTTAAGAGATGAATTGATTACGGAAGAAAAAACCAATCGTCAGCTTCAAAAGGAATTACGTCAAAAGCAAGAAAAGGTTCTAAAAAATGAAAAAGACCTCTCGAAGGAGGCTCAAGTTTTTCTAGATTTAGCCGAGGATGCCGAAAAATACCGGATGTTCTTAGGTAAGGTGAAGGTAAAAGGCAATGGAGTAAAAGTTACTCTGACTGATGGAGCTTATAACCCAAAAGAGGCCAATATTAATAACTATCTTGTCCATGAGTACCATGTGTTTAAAGTGGTCAATGAACTTTATATTTCTGGTGCAACAGCCATTGCTATAAACGGGCAAAGGCTAACGAGTCAATCTTATATCGTTTGTAATGGACCAGTGATTACCGTGGATGGAATGGAACATCCCGCACCATTTATTATTACAGCAATTGGTGACCCAGACGTCCTTTTGTCTTCATTAAACCTTATGGGAGGGGTTAGGGATCAACTAGTGAACGATAATATTGTATTTACAGTGGAAAAGGATATTGATTTTGTTCTAAATCCAATCCTGGGGAGTTGAGCCAAGTTGGAAATGTGTCCACGAAGTGATTTATTTAAAGGTTAGGTGAAAAAAGTGGACAAGCAAAAAAAAAGTGTAGGTTTTACAATAATCACGGTCTTGATTGGTTTTATGATTGCTATTCAATTCCAAACAGTGAAAAAGCCTGTTGAACGGGATACCCGAGATGTTTGGCAGCTTCGAGAAGCGTTGCTTTTCGAAAAAGAGCTCCAGTCTAATTTATTGAATGAAATCCGTTCAAATGAGGAAAAACTTTCAGCCTATGAATCTAAACGAATGAATAGTAAAGAACAAGCATTAAGGGATACATTGCAGGAATTAAAAGTTGAGGCTGGAATGACCAAAATATCTGGGCCTGGAATTACAGTGAAGATTGAAGCTGTATTAGAGGATATTAAATTAGGAACGCCAGTAACAACGGTTGTGTCATCAGAATTACTTAAAAGATTGTTAAACGAATTGAATATGTATGAAGCGAAATATGTGTCAATTGATGGTCAAAGAATTATTAATACCACCGTGATTCGAGATATCAACCGAGAAACAAAAATTGATGGACATGCAATCACAAGTTTACCGATAGAGATAAAAGTAGGCGTTGATACGAAAAATAATGCGGAGAAATTATATAATTACATGAAAGTATCCAAAGCTGCGGAAGAATTTTTTATCGAAAACCTAAGACTTACTATTTCAGAACCGAATTTGAATGTGATGGTACCTGCTTATGATAATCCACTCCATATTCGCTACCTTGAGCCGATAAAAGAAGGGGGCGATTCGTAATGTGGCTTCCGTTTGTGGGATTAGTATTGGGAGTCTTTCTCGGTTTATTAACTGAGATTCGCATTCCTATAGAATATTCCAATTATTTGTCGATTGCTGTACTGGCAGCATTCGACACACTATTCGGGGGAATTAGGGCATACCTGCAAAATATATATGATGAAAAGGTATTTGTTTCGGGATTCTTTTTTAATATAATACTTGCAGCAAGTTTAGCTTTTCTCGGTGTGCATCTTGGTGTAGACTTATATTTAGCGGCAGTTTTCGCGTTTGGTGTCAGGTTATTTCAAAATATTGCCGTAATAAGGCGAATATTATTGACAAAATGGTCAACAAAAAAAGAAAAATTCGAAAAAAATTGATTTTTTTAAAGGGAATCATTTAGTTGTGACGAATAATTTTATATGATATTACTATGAAAACTTTTATTGAACAAAAACTTAATTGTTGTTCAACTTAAGGAAATATAAAGGAGGTGCCAAAGAATGAACAGCAATGAAATATATGTTAGTCTTGACATCGGTACATCCAGCGTCAAAGTAATCATTGGTGAAATGGTCAATGACTCGGGTAAAGACTCACTAAATATAATCGGTGTTGGAAATGTGAAATCTGAAGGATTACGTAAAGGGTCGATTGTCGACATGGATGATACCGTTCATTCTATTAAGCGGGCCGTTGAACAGGCGGAAAGAATGATTGGGATGGAAATTAGTGATGTGGTAGTCGGCATTTCAGGAAACAATGTTATACTTCAACAATGTCATGGGATTGTAGCTGTTTCTGGTCAAAACCGTGAAATTACGAATGAGGACGTCATTCGTGTAATTGAAGCATCACATGCGGGCTCGATATCACCAGAAAGAGAAATTATTGGTGTTATTCGAAAACAATTTATTTTAGATGGTAAAGATGAAATAAATGACCCTCGTGGTATGATTGGTGTTCGCTTGGAAATGGACGGTACACTAATTACAGGGTCCAAATCCATTATCATTAACACACTACGCTGTGTAGAACGTGCGGGCCTTGAGATTTTAGACATTGTCTTACAACCATTAGCAGCAGGTGATTATGCTTTATCGAAGGATGAAAAAAATCTTGGTGTTGCGCTTATAGATCTTGGTGGTGGGTCAACTACGATTGCTGTTTTCGAAGAAGGAATCTTAAAAGCGACAAGTGTAATTCCAGTAGGAGGGGATCTTCTAACGAATGATCTATCAAAGGTCCTACATACATCCACAGAGGATGCAGAAAGAATTAAAGAAAAACACGGACACGCTTTTTATGACATTGCTTCAGAGGAAGAGTTTTTCAGTGTTCCAATCATCGGAAGTGACCAGCATCAGCAATTTAATCAGCTTTATGTATCTGAAATTATTGAAGCGAGAATGGAAGAAATCTTTGACTTGATAGTGAATGAAATGAAACGATTAGGTGTGAATGATTTACCAGGTGGTTTTGTCTTAACTGGTGGAACAGCCAAAATGCAAGGGTTATTGGAGCTTGCTCAGGATATTTTTCAAAACCCTGTTCGTATTGCGGTGCCTGACTATATTGGTGTGAGAGAACCACAGTATACCACCGCAGTAGGCTTAATTAAATATGCTTACAAGAATACTAGATTACCTGGTGGTTCCGTTGGTTCCTCAACTATATCAGAGCCAATCGAGAAGAGAGCACCAAAACAACAGCCTAAAGCTAAAATGGACAAACATCCGGAAGAAAAGATGTCATCAAAAGTAAAAAAATTCCTTGGGTACTTTTTTGAATAAGCTTATACGAATTGGAAGCAACGAATTAGGAGGACTGTCATGTTAGAATTTGATACAAATTTAGATTCTCTTGCAACAATAAAAGTAATTGGAGTTGGCGGGGGCGGCAATAACGCGGTAAACCGAATGATTGAACATGGTGTTCAAGGAGTAGAGTTTATTGCTGTTAATACTGATGCACAAGCACTTAATCTATCAAAAGCAGAAGTAAAAATGCAAATTGGTGGTAAGCTAACAAGAGGCTTAGGAGCGGGTGCAAACCCTGAGGTAGGAAAGAAGGCTGCTGAAGAGAGCAAAGAGCAGGTTGAAGAAGCGTTAAAAGGAGCAGATATGGTATTTGTTACTGCTGGTATGGGCGGTGGTACAGGTACTGGTGCGGCTCCTGTCATTGCCCAAATCGCCCGTGATTTAGGCGCTTTAACAGTAGGAGTTGTGACAAGACCATTCACTTTTGAGGGTAGAAAGCGTTCTACACAGGCAGCAGGCGGAATTGCATCGATGAAAGATGCAGTTGACACTTTAATTGTGATTCCAAATGATCGCCTTTTAGAAATTGTAGATAAAAGCACGCCGATGCTTGAAGCATTCCGCGAAGCAGATAATGTTCTTCGACAAGG
>JAIMAD010000341.1 GCA_023512145.1 Bacillus sp. (in: firmicutes)
GAAAGCCAATATAACACTTAGAAGTATCCTGATGTTCATATTGCCGAGCCAGAGGGGTTATCGATTAAGGTCAATCAAATTAGAGACTTGCAAGCTGAGTTTTCTAAAAAGGGAGTAGAATCCTTGAAAAAGGTCTACATTCTTGTACATGCTGATAAAATGAGTGCAAGTGCTTCCAATAGTTTGCTGAAATTTTTGGAGGAACCAAATGCGGAGACAGTAGCTTTTCTTTTAACAGAGCAGCCTCAGAAAATTTTACCTACCATCCTTTCAAGATGCCAAGTATTAACATTTAACCCGTTAACACCGCAAATTATTATCCAACAATTGGTGGAGAACGGCGTTGACCCGGCAAAGGCACCGTTACTGGCCCAGTTGACAAACAGTGTGGATGAGGCTTATAAATTAAATGTCGATGAATGGTTTGCACAAGCTCAAAAAATAGTGGTAAAATTGTATGAGGTGTTGGAAAAAAATCCGCTGGAGGCCATGGTGTCACTTCAAACTGATTGGTTTTTACATTTTAAAGAGAAAGAACAGATTCAACGCGGTTTAGATCTTTTACTTCTTATTTTTAAGGATTTACTATATATACAATTAGATAAGCAGGAGCAAATTGTTTTCAGAGAAGAAAGCGAACGCTTAATGCAATTTGCTTTAATAACATCAGGACGGCGCATATCGGATCAAATGTCAGCTATTCTTGATGCTAAAAGGAAGCTTGAGAAGAATATGAATCCTCAGCTGATGATGGAACAGCTTGTGTTAAAATTGCAGGAGGGATCTTCATTTGTATGATGTTATCGGAGTACGCTTTAAAAAAGCGGGTAAAATTTATTATTTTGATCCTGGCGACCTCGTAATAGAAAAGGATGACTTTGTGATTGTCGAAACAGTCCGCGGAGTCGAGTATGGAAAGGCAGTCATTGCTCGTAAACAGGTAGGTGAGCACGATGTTGTCCTTCCATTAAAAATGGTGGTTAGACTTGCAGACCCGAAGGATCGAATGATTGTTGAGGAAAATAAGCATGCGGCCCAGGAAGCATACGAAGTCTGTAATGAAAAGGTGAATGCACATCAACTAGATATGAAACTAGTCGATGTTGAATATACATTTGATCGAAATAAAATCATCTTCTACTTTACTGCGGATGGAAGAGTTGATTTCCGTGAACTTGTGAAGGATTTAGCAGCAATTTTTCGGACGCGTATTGAATTACGCCAAATTGGGGTGCGTGATGAGGCCAAAATGCTTGGTGGCATCGGACCATGTGGAAGGATGTTATGTTGTTCCACCTTTTTAGGGGACTTTGATCCTGTTTCGATTAAAATGGCAAAGGACCAAAACCTCTCGTTGAATCCCACAAAAATATCTGGCCTATGCGGTAGGCTTATGTGTTGTTTAAAATATGAAAATGATGAATATGAAGCGGGTAAAGCATTGCTACCAGACCTTGGGGAATACATTGAAACGCCACAAGGGAAGGGAAAAGTAGTCGGACTAAATATTTTAGAGAGGGTACTTCAGGTTGATATAAAGGAACTGGGACAAGTTCTGGAGTTTACTTTGGAAGAAATCAGTAAAGAAGGCGCCCTTTCGATACAATCCACAGATTAACGAGGTGGAAGACGTGGATAAAAAGGAAATATTTGAATCAGTAAGTAATATGGAAACACAAATTGGCAACCTTTACCAACAACTCGGAGAATTAAAGCAGCATTTAGCCGAAATACTAGAAGAAAATCAATATTTAAAGCTTGAAAATGAACACCTGAGGCACCGTTTAGATATCACCACAGAGGCGGAAAAGAAAGAAGCAGAGAACAATAAGAATGGCGGCACTGGGGGGGACCTGGGTGAATCTCTTGGAGTAAAGCCATTCGATGTCGGTGAAGGATATGATAACCTCGCCCGTCTTTATCAAGAAGGGTTTCATATTTGCAACCTTCATTTTGGGAGCTTGCGAAAGGAAGGCGATTGTTTATTTTGTCTTTCCTTTCTAAATAAAAAATAACTTGAAGAGGCTGCCGCGAACAGCCTCTCTTTTTACAAGATAAGAAATGAAAAAAATTTTGACTTTGAGATTTGTCTAGCGCAAGCGCCCTTACTGCAAGTGGACATTAAACGACTCCCTACGATAAGTCAACATCGGTTCGCTGTCGCTCGCCGTGTTTTCTTTATCATAGTCGGAGCGCTTTAGTCCACACGTAGCACTAAACAGGCGCATGCGCTTTTTTTATACTTAAGATTAGATAGGATGGATACATATGGTCACTTTGAGGGAAGATGAACGTTTAGATTATTTGCTGGCTGAAGACTTACGGATTATTCAAAGTCCTTCAGTTTTTGCTTTTTCCCTTGATGCTGTTCTCTTAGCAAGGTTTGTGTATGTCCCAATCCAAAAAGGGAAGTTAATTGATCTCTGCAGCGGTAATGGAGTTATTCCTTTATTTTTAAGTGCCCGAACAAAAGGACAGATTACAGGTGTGGAAATACAAGAACGACTCTTTGATATGGGGAAAAGAAGCATCGAATACAATGGGCTTGGTAACCGAATTAACATGATTCATGGTGATATTAAAGAAACCGCAAAGCTCCTTGGGCATGGGAAATTTGATGTTGTTACCTGTAATCCTCCTTATTTTACAACGCCATCAGAGGATGAAATCAATCCCAATGAACATCTAGCGATTGCCCGCCATGAGATTCTGTGTACATTAGAAGATACGATAAAGGCTTCTAGCCAGTTAGTTAAGCAAGGTGGAAAGGTAGCTTTTGTTCATCGTCCAGGCCGCTTAATAGATATCATTACCTTAATGAGGCAGTACCGTCTCGAACCAAAGCGACTCCAATTTGTCTATCCGAAGAAAGGAAAGGAAGCTAATACGCTTTTGGTTGAAGCTATTAAGGATGGAAGTCCTGATTTAAAAATAGCACCGCCGCTCATTGTTTATAATGATAATGATGAATATACAAAAGAAATAAGAGAGATTTTATATGGAGAATAACGATCACTTTTTTTATGTCCTAACATGTACAGACGGGAGTTTTTATGGTGGTTATACAAATAATCTCAAAAGGCGGATTAAGCAGCATAATGAAGGCAAAGGAGCAAAATATACACGAGGTAGAGGGCCAGTGGCACTTACCTTCAGTAAAAGCTATGACAATAAAAACGAGGCGCTCCGGGCGGAGTACCAGTTTAAACAATTACCTCGGAAGAAAAAAATTGAGTTTTTAATTAGGGAAATGGGTGATGATCATGTGGCAACAAAAGAGCTTTGAGAACGAGAAGCAAAAAGGGATTCTTTATCTAGTGCCCACTCCGATAGGAAATTTAGAAGATATGAGCTTTCGTGCAATTCGAATATTAAAAGAAGCGGACCTGATTGCCGCCGAGGATACTAGAAATACAAAAAAACTCTGCAATTACTTTGAAATTAGCACACCGATTGTTAGTTACCACGAACACAATAAAGAAACAAGCGGGGAGAAGTTGATTCTTAAAGTGAAGGAAGGGTTAATGATTGCCCTTGTTAGTGATGCCGGAATGCCTACCATCTCTGACCCCGGTTATGAGCTTGTTTGCGCAGCTATCAACGAAAAGGTGACTGTTGTCCCATTACCAGGAGCAAATGCCGCCCTGACCTCATTAATTGCCTCAGGACTATCTTGCCAGCCCTTTTACTTTTATGGATTTTTAAATCGCAACAAAAAAGGCAAGCGTGCTGAGTTAGAAGCATTGAAGTGGCAAGAGGCAACGATGATTTTTTATGAATCACCGCACAGGTTAAAGGAAACATTAGCAATCATGCAAGACGTCCTTGGAAATAGGAAGGTTGCCTTATGTCGGGAATTAACCAAAAAGTTCGAGGAATTTATCAGGGGTAGCCTGGAAGAAGTAATAGTATGGGCACATCAGGATGAAATACGCGGTGAGTTTTGTATTATTATTGAAGGAACGGATGAACAAAGGGAGGAAGCACCTAGTTGGTGGGAGCATTTATCGCTTGAAGAACATGTGAATCATTATATTTCAGAAGAAAATACTCCCTCGAAAGAGGCGATTAAACAAACAGCAAAAGACCGTGGTATTAATAAAAGAGAAGTTTATCAGGCATATCACACCTGAGAATTAGCAAAGCAGAAAGCGCCTTGCATTGAGGCTTAGATCATAGAGCCACTAGTTCTGCTGTAACTACTCAGTTATCACAAAGGTAGCGGTTAAACTTGTGTATTTTTTTAACAAAAAAAGCTCCAGCATCTTTTTCAAGTGCTGGAGCATTCTCTTATTTTACTAATTCAAAATTATTTTGAATTTCTTGGATTAACTGTTCTGCACCTTCACGGCTTAGAATTAGTTTACCGTTAGCAAGTGTCATATTATCATCAGATACTTCACCTGTTACATGGCAAGTCATATTTGGCTTATATTTTTTCAAGATTATTTTTTCTTCATCAACGTAAATTTCAAGGGCATCCTTTTCTGCTATACCAAGAGTACGTCTTAATTCAATTGGAATAACCACACGGCCCAATTCATCAACTTTTCGAACAATTCCTGTACTTTTCATGTGAGACACCTCGAGTTTTGATTAATAATTGTGATTTATTACAATATTTACCCATTCGGAAATTCCTAGTAAATTACAAAAAGATTATCTAACAAATTTTAAAAGTTTGCAAGTTAATTATTTTTTAAAATTTTGGATAAATAATTAATTTATGGCATAAAATTTGCATAAAAAAAGGAATGGCGCGTACGTTTACACATCTTTTTTTACTTTTTTCTTTTCTTGAGTGCTGCTATCGCATATTGTTTTTCCATTTCAATCATTAATTCTCCCAGCTGAATAAAAGATTGATAAAGTGTTGGACGTCTGCTTATAAAAGCTATTCTTTCAGCAGTGTTTGATGGAGCAACTGCTAATGTAGGGTCAATAATATTGTTATTGGTAAATCCAACAGGCTTGCCATTCACCCAATAAATAAATTGCAGAAACAGTGCAATGCCGTTCTTCATATGAGCAGAAGCTGCATGTTTTTCTCTTTTTTCAAAGATATGTAGAAGCTCGGCATGAATGTTCTTCCACTCTGCTAAAATTAGTGGGATAAACTTCTCAGTACCTTCCCATGGTTTTAATGTAGAAATATTAGCATAATGGGCCAGTTC
>JAIMAD010000342.1 GCA_023512145.1 Bacillus sp. (in: firmicutes)
GTATGATTGTTACGAAAGGGTTTTCCGAGCAACAGGCGATTGCAGCAATTGGACAGCAATTTAGTTGGGTAATCATTTTACTAGTGCCGATTTATTTACTTTGGTATTTGGCAAAAAAACAGTTGATTATTCAAGGGGGCTAAACAGTGTTTTACATATCTATGTTTTTTCAATATATATCTCAATATATAAAAACAAGGTTCCAGTATCGGGCAGACATCTTCGTTGGATTCCTCTCTGATTTGCTCTCACAGGGAATAAATCTTGTCTTTATTCTGGTTGTCTTTGGCCACACCGATTTGCTTAACGGCTGGAATGAGGATGAAATTATTTTTATCTATGGATTTTTTCTAGTACCCTCTGCTGTTTTTTCTGCATTCTTTAATATCTGGGATTTTAATGAACGTTATATCGTGAAAGGAGAACTGGACCGAATTTTAACAAGGCCCATCCACAGTCTCTTTCAAATTATCCTTGAACGGATTGAACTAGATTCATTATTGGGAGGATTTACGGGGCTGGTGATTATGTTCTATGCTGGCGGGAGGTTAGGGTTAGAGTTGCAATGGTATGATCCGTTATTGTTTCTTGTCTTTGTCCTGGGCGGTGCGCTTGTATATGGCGGGATTTTCATCCTGATTGCCTGTATCAGTTTTTGGGCGGATGCAAGAATGTCACTCATGCCAATGATGTATAACATCAGTAATTATGGCAGATACCCTGTTGATATTTACAATAAGGCTATTCGTTATGTGTTAACATGGATTTTACCATTTGCCTTTGTTGGTATGTACCCTGCGGCCTATTTTCTTGGAAAAAAAGAATGGTTTGTATACGCATTTTTAACACCTGTGATTGGATTAACCTTTTTTGTCCTTTCTGTCCTTTTGTGGAATCAGGGAGTAAAAAGATATCAAGGTGCAGGGAATTAACGAAGACCGGACTAAAGTGAGTCCGGTTTTTTGATATTTTCTTGGTCAAGTTTGCATAGAGTTAGAATAACTCATCTGAATTTAGAGGTGGTCTGTAGTGTTCTATTTCTTGCTTCCAATCGTAATATTTTGTATTTTTATGAGTTTACGAACTTTGTTTATTCCTCACACAGTTAGAGGGAAATTTGTGTCACTTGAAAATTTTCTTTACTTAGGAACAGTCTACCTAACTGTGATTATCGGATTTGGATTAATTTATCTTCTTTTTCAATTAATTGGTACGCCGGTGCTTAAAGAGATAAATAATCATTCGGGGAATAACATCTTTGAAACCAGTTTTTATTTTAGTGCGATGATCCTTTTTTCAGTTGGCAATGGGGATGTACTTCCACAGGGTATTGGAAGAATCATTGCAGTTATAGAAGCCTTGATTGGATACACCCTACCTGCTGCTTTTGTCGCCAGAGTGATATTGAATAGAGAAAAATGAGTCTTTTGTTCACACTTGTGTTGTTTGGCAAGATTGGTTACGCTATTAATAAGTAATTATCGACAATTGGAGTGGGTATGATGACAGTTGAAATAGGAATGAAAGCACCTGATTTTGAAGTGGAGGCAAGTAATGGCGAGATTGTAAAATTATCTGATTTCCGTGGTACCAATGTAGTTGTTTACTTTTATCCGAAAGACATGACTCCTGGGTGTTCAACAGAAGCCTGTGATTTTCGGGATCAGATTCATCAATTTAACTCGCTTGATGCGCTTGTAGTGGGAGTAAGTCCCGATCCGATTGACCGCCACCAGAAATTTGTAGAGAAATACAGATTACCCTTCTTATTGCTTGCAGATTCGGAACATCGATTAGCAGAAACATTTGGTGTCTGGAAGTTAAAGAAAAACTTTGGAAAAGAATACATGGGCATTGAAAGATCCACCTTCATTATTGATAAGGAAGGGAACTTAATGAAAGAATGGCGAAAAGTTAAAGTGAAAGGCCATGTGGAAGAGGCGTTAACCTACATTAAGGAAAACCTTAGCTAATTTGCTAGCCTATTTTCTTTAGAAAAGGCATTTGTCCACTGCAATTAGCCGTGGTATGAATATCATTCTATTAGGGCATACCTCCTCAGATAAATTTTTGGGTCCATAGTGGCCCTTTTTTTTATGGAAAGAAGAAATGAATAACTACAATATTGAATTGTCTAATTAGGTAATATGATGAAGGATAAGGGACTCATCAACTAATAATGAGTTGGAGATAATGACTTCCTCTTTTTGACGGTTTCAATAGTCATACATATTTATATATGATCTAGAAAATCTAAATTTACAACCAGCATTGGTTGGTAGAATGTAAAAAATGAAGATATATACGAAAACGGGTGATAAGGGGAAACCTCGCTTATCTACGGACAAAGGGTTGCAATGAACGACCTACGGGTAGAACTTACGGAACATGCGATGAGACTAATTCAATTCAATTGTTTGGCTTGCGATGATTTATTTAAATAAGGAAAACGTTCAAGGTAAAGAAATAATTGAAAAAGTTTATCATAAAATAAAACAAGTCTTTTTCGTGTCGGGGCAGAATTGGCTACCCCGAAAGGAAAGGAAGTAAAATGGTCGCTATCTTCTTTAGATGTGGAGGAGATGGAAAAACAAATCGATGATTGGAAACACAGTCCTTACAGACTTAACAAAATTCCTTTTACCTGGTGGACACCCTATTAGTGCTGCTTTTCATGTAGCCTGAACAATCGGTAGGCGGGCTGAACGATGTGCAGAAACGCTGGGGAGGATATGAATCCACTTGTTTTAACTTATTTAAATCGTCTTTCATATTTATTATTTGTCACTGCTTGGTATGTGTTTCATCAACTCGAATTTGTAGAATAATCATTACATGGAAAAAGTTCATAAATATTTCATTATCAAATGTTCATTACAATATTGACAAAAGTACAAATTAATTAGTAAGATTAATTATAACAATTATAATATAAGAATATTTTTCAGGAAGGAGGTGCATGGCTATCAATCAATTAAAAGAAGCGTTGGATACTTTAAAGGAAACGAGAGTGCGAATTACTCCGCAACGGCATGCGATACTTGAATATTTAATAAACTCTATGTCCCATCCTACAGCTGATGATATTTATAAAGCTCTAGAGGGAAAGTTCCCTAATATGAGTGTGGCTACAGTTTATAATAATTTACGAGTATTTCGTGAAGTAGGGCTAGTAAAGGAATTAACGTATGGTGATGCCTCAGCACGCTTTGATTTCGTTACTTCTCATCATTATCATGTTATTTGTGATAAATGTGGAAAAATAGTGGACTTTCATTATCCTGGTTTAAATGAAGTTGAGCATTTAGCTTCCCATGTAACAGGCTTTAAAGTCGACAATCACCGGATGGAAATTTACGGTTCCTGTCCGGATTGTACAAGTAAAGAAGTTCATTAGTGTTTGGAATGAAGGCTAGTTAAAGTCGGCAATAAAAAAGAGGATGACTTAAACCTGGGCTAGTTGCCGTGATGGTTTAAGTCATCCCTTATTTATTTTCTTGATTTCTTATTAAAAGATTCATCGAATTCCTGACCTTCGAGTTTCCTGTCAAGTGTTAATGGTTCACGACAATACATGCACATATCGACTTTACCAAGCATTTTTGTAGGCTTACCACAGTTGGGACACTTAACTTGGATAGATCTTGTTGATAGCATTCCAATCCAAAAATAGATAATGGTACTTGCAACAATAAAAAGAAGACCCAAAATCATAAAGATGGTCATAATAAGTGGTGAAGATCTAAAAAAGATACCAGCATACATAACAATGAAACCAATAAAAATTAATGATAATGCAAAGGTACGAATTTTATTTATTTTACTCGAATAATTTGCCATCTTACTCCCTCCTACAGAAACTATACCATATTAATGAAAAGAGAAAAAAGACTTGGAGTGGAATGTCGAAATTTGACTTGGAGAAAAGAAGGAGATTTGTTTTTATTGTCGAACATTTTATGCTACCAGAAAAAAATGGAGGAGTTAATGAATGGAAGACATACTTCGGCCTATTTATCAGGAAAGGGCAAGCCAATTAAATACTCTTGGAGTTTTAATGGTCCAAAAAAAACAAAAACTAAGATATCTTACTGATTCATTTGATGTAATTTTGTTAATTATCGTAAAGGATGCATCCCAGCCATTATTTATAAAGCATTATTCTTATAACGATAAAAAGGCTGCCATGCATATTATTACTGAAGCGCGGTTGCATGAATGGTTGTTATTAGGGGTGAATCGAAAAATATTTGAATGGCTTGATGAGGCCAAGATTATTTTTGATCGGAACGAATATGTTTCCTATTTAAAAAAGGAATTGAGGGAATTCCCTTTTAACGGGAGAAAAGTCAAAATGGGTTTAGAATTTGCAAAACTAATTCGACGCTTTGTAGATGGGAAAGCATTGTTTGAACGTCAAGAATTTTTAGATGCTTATAACCATGTTGTCCATTCCTTACACCATCTAGCAAGATTAGCTGTAATTGAAAATGGTCTACATCCAGAACTAACCGTCTGGCATCAAGTGAAAAAAATAGAACCAGAAATATTTAAATTGTATGAAGAACTAATCAATAGTGAAGAAACGATGGAAAAAAGACTTGAACTTTTATTCCTCGCAAGTGAATTCATGATTCATTCTAGAACAGCGATTGGATCGTCCCATCTACTAGAAGTGCTAAGTGGTAAGGACTATTGGATGTTTAATGAAATGATGTGTGAAAAGGAATTGATTCCATACTCGGTCGATCTAGCGGTGCTACTTGAGTACTTGATTGATAAACATTTAATAGTTGTAGTTAATATTGAAACAAAGGGACAAGGGGTATTTCATAGAAGTTACAGTGTAAATAAAAAATAAAAGTTATCCTAAAAAAGTATTAAATTGTATTGACCTTTTCATGAATACTTGGTATATTAGTAACCGTCGCTGCGAAGCAAACAAATAATGTTTTCGTAAGTGACGGTCGAAATAAAGTGATTGACAGTGAAAAACGTTTTATGTTATATTAATAAAGTCGCTTATAGACGATAGATAAATTGTTCTTTGAAAACTAAACAAACAAAAACGTCAACAAGAACAAATTTTTGTAGTGGATCTTTCGTAAGAAAGTAAAGCTATGCCAACGTAAAAAATGAGCAATCAACTTTCTTGGAGAGTTTGATC
>JAIMAD010000033.1 GCA_023512145.1 Bacillus sp. (in: firmicutes)
CATGATTGGAGATGATAACGAAAACGTCATTTGAATGGGCTGCTTCCACTAAGGACAAGACATTATTTTCATCATTAAATAGCTATACATCGATAAGATCCACCAAGCCAGTTTCGATAACCACCTTGTTTAGATCAAAGTAATAGTCCGTGCTTACTTCTTTTTCTCCGCCTTCTTTCCGACTGCGGAACGTAAAGATAAGTGGGATGTCAATAAGAATGGCGCGGATTTTAACGAGTGCCTCTTTCACTTTCGTTCTATCTTCCACATCCACAAAAAAATCACTACGCCACTCCACAACATCTACATCTACATCTATTTTTTTTAGATGTATGGCTTCCTCTATTATCTCTGTTAGCGTACTTCCCAACAATGATACACAAATTTTTGGAGCCCCTTCCCCAATTGTGAGGCCCCTAATGGTTACAGTCTTTTTCATTCATCCCCACTCCTAATCCATCCTATATTAGCTTTTTAATCACATTATTTTCATACAGAAAGTAATTCTTTGACAATTTGTTCGGCAATCTCCAATGCATTCCTGTCATCCGTAACGATTTTCAAATGGTGAGAGGCATAAATTTCTTGTCTGTTAAAAAAAAGCTCTTCCATTTCTTTACTTGTCTTTCCTTGTAAAACAGGGCGGCTGTTAATAATTAAAGCGATTCTATCCATCCATCTATCCAAAGATAAATCTAAGAAAATGACAAGACAAGAAGTTAAACAGACCTTTCTAATTTCTTCTTGTAAGAAAGCACCTCCACCAATAGAAATTATCTTCTGTTGTTGTTCTGCTAAACTCAAAATTAAGCTTTTTTCCCTTTCTCTAAATACCTTTTCGCCATGTTTATTAAAAATCTGTGCTACCGGCAACTTGTATTCCTTCTCAATTTCTTCATCAATATCAATAAAGACCCGATTAAGCTTCTTTGCAACTAGCTTTCCGATGGTAGTCTTTCCAACACCCATGAAACCTATTAAAATAACACTTTTATCTCTATTTTTCAAAATCCCTCAATCCCCCTAAGGACCAAACATATATA
Source organism: Bacillus sp. (in: firmicutes) (assembly GCA_023512145.1). Lineage (GTDB taxonomy): Bacteria > Bacillota > Bacilli > Bacillales > Cytobacillaceae > Neobacillus. The sequence continues at coordinate 1,044 of JAIMAD010000033.1, forward strand.
ATAAGAATAATTATAATGCTAATAACTGGTTTTAGACAATTTTGGTGGTGCCTGACATCCATAGATCTCACTATAAAAAAAGACCCCTACTGGAGTCCCTTCAAAACTCAAAATATCTAAGGGCAAAACAGCTATGCCTAGTTTTTCATTTTTGGATCGAGGATGTCTCTCAGGCCATCTCCCATTAAGTTAAAGCCCAGCACTGTCAGCATGATTGCAACCCCTGGAAAGATTAAGGTCCATGGTGCCTGTGTGATATAATTTTTAGAATCAGCAAGCATTTTACCCCATTCTGGAGTTGGGGCTTGTGCTCCCATGCCCAGGAATCCAAGCGCTGCTGCTTCGATGATGGCAGTAGCAATTGCAAGTGTTGCCTGGACGATTACCGGAGACACACTGTTAGGTAAAATATGGCGGAGGAGAATTCGTCTATCCTTCATTCCGACGGCCCTAGCTGCCATAATATATTCTTCTTGTTTAACACTTAAAACCTTCGAGCGCACTAGTCGTCCAAAGTTTGGGATGTTAATAATAGCAATTGCAATAAGTGCATTTTGCAATGATGGTCCAAGGATGGAAACAACCGCAATGGCCAAAAGAATACTTGGAAAAGCGAGCATAATATCAAAGATTCGTGAGATAATTGCGTCTACCCAGCGGCCATAATATCCAGCGACAATTCCAAGTAATGTCCCTACCACAACTGAACCTAAGACTGAGAAAAACCCCACCCACAAAGATATTCTTGCACCATAAACAATACGTGAAAAAATGTCACGTCCAAAGTCGTCTGTTCCGAACCAATGAGTACTTGATGGTGCCTGCATCCGATCGGCCAATACCTGTTCTTTAAAGCTATATGGTGCGATAATAGGGGCGATTATCGCTATTATGATAAAAAAGATAACAATTCCTAAACCAATTAAGGCTAAACGGTTTTTATAAAAGGACTGCCAAGCCTCCTTCCAAGGAGGTGTAAACTCTTCTTCTGCTGGTATCATCGGGATATCAGTTTTGTTTTTTACAAGTTCTGCCACACTAGGCCCTCCTCTCTATTTGGTATATTTAATTCTCGGATCAACAAAGACATATAAAAGATCGACGATTAAATTTATTAGTACAAAAATTCCGGCAATAATTAAAATTCCTGACTGAATAACTGGGTAATCACGGTATCCAATCGCATCATATAAATATCTCCCAATACCTGGCCAAGCAAAGATGGTTTCCGTTAAGATGGCTCCTCCCAATAGAAGTCCGGTTTGTAAACCGATGATGGTAAGAACTGGGATGATAGCATTTTTTAATGAATGCTTATAAACAACAAAGAACATGCTAAGACCTTTTGCTCTAGCTGTACGGACATAATCTGACTTCATCACTTCAAGCATAGTGGCCCGGGTCATCCTAGCAATAATCGCCATCGGAATGGTGGCAAGCGCTAGGCTTGGCAGGACTAGATGCTTTACGGCCGTTATAAACTGATCAAATCTTCCTTGTACCAATGTATCTATTAAATAAAAGTTCGTTATCGCTGAAACTGGATCTCTAACATTTTCTCTTCCTGTCGTCGGAAGCCAACCTAACTCAATTGAAAATACCCATTGCCCCATTAAACCAAGCCAAAAAATCGGCAATGATACCCCAATAAGTGCGAAGACCATCGCACCATAATCAAACCATGACTTTGAGAACCAGGCACTGACAATCCCTGCATTCACTCCAACAATGATCGCAATGGTCATCGCAACAACTGTCAGTTCAGCGGTTGCTGCTAAGTAAGACCAAACTTCTTCATTAATAGGACCCCTTGTCCGGAGTGAAACTCCTAAATCCCCGTGTAATAATGCGTTAATATAATCAAAATATTGTATGTACCATGGCCTATCCAACCCTAATGACTTTGTTAACGATGCAATTGATTCTGCAGTAGCTCTTTGCCCAAGGATTACCTGAGCAGGATTTCCAGGAATGGCGTGGATAATCGCAAAAACAACGAGTGTCATCCCAAATAAAACGGGAATTAAAGAAAGTATGCGACGGATTGAATAAGTTAACAAATATTTCACCTCACCGTAAAGCGTAAGCGCTAGACGCTTGCGCTGGACAATTTTTCAGAACATACCAGAACGCAAATAGGTAACAAAAGGGGAGGGATTGATCCCTCCCCTTTCAACCATTATTATTTAAATTCTACTTTTGTCAATGCTTCAGATCCTGTTGGGTGTGGTAAATAATTGGCCACATCTTTCGCTGCTGCTAACAACGGTGTGGAGTGGACAAGTGGAACCCATGGGGCATCTTCATGAATAATCTCTTGAGCTTTTTTGTAAAGCTCATTCCGCTTTGTTTGTTCAGTTTCTGTCTGTGCATCAATTAAGACGTCATGTAATGGGTCACTACTGTACTGGGAATAGTTATTACTTCCAATACTGTCTTTATCAAGTAATGTGTATAAGAAGTTGTCAGGGTCACCATTATCGCCTGTCCAGCCAAGCATGAAGGCATCAAACTCACCTTTTGCAGCTTTATCTAAATAGGTTGCCCAGTCAACAGATTGGATGTTTGCAGTAACACCAATTTTACTTAAGCTATCTTGGATAACCTCTGCCACCTTTTGTGCTTCAGGCATGTAGGGGCGTGCTACAGGCATTGCCCATAGATCGATTTCGAATCCTTTTTCCATTCCAGCTTCCTTCAATAATGCTTTCGCTTTTTCCAAATCAAATGGATAAGGTTCAATTGCTTCATTATAACCTTCGATTGATGGTGGCATCGGATTGACCGCTGCAAGTGCTTTGCCGCCATAGAAGGCATCAATAATCGCTTGTTTATCAATTGCGTAGTTAATCGCTTGGCGCACAAGTTTGTTATCAAATGGTTTACGTGTAGTTGTTAAACCAATATAACCAACGTTCATTGATGGACGTTCAATGACTTGAAGCTTGTCGTCGCCCTTAACGGCAGCCTCATCAGAATTATTTAGTCCATCCATCACATCAATCTCGCCAATTACTAGTGCGTTCAAACGTGCTGTGTTTTCAGGAATAACACGAAAAATCACTTTATTTAACTTTGGAAAGCCTTCTAGCCAATAGTCAGCGTTCTTTTCAAGGGTGATTGTATCGTTTTGTTTCCACTCAACAAATTTGAATGGTCCCGTTCCAACTGGGTTGCTTCTAAAATCGTCGCCCCATTTTTCAACAGCTGTAGGGCTTGCCATACCAAACGGAGACATCGCAATGTTCTTAAGGAATGGTGCCTGCGGTCTAGTTAATACAAATTGGACGGTACTTTCATCTACTGCTTTAACTTCTTTAATAACGTGGCCTTCTTCACCTTTATACCCACCAAACATGGTGTAATAAGGGAATTTATCAGCATCACCATTCATCCAACGCTCAAAGTTAAAGACAACCGCATCTGCATTAAAATCTGTGCCGTCATGGAATTTTACGCCTTGACGAAGTTTGAATGTGTAGGTTAGTCCATCTGCTGATGCCTCCCACTCTTCAGCAAGCCCCGCGTTAATAGTTGTATCTTGGTCACCATACTGGAGCAATGTTTCAAAAATGTTTTCCGTTACTTTGAAGGTTTCACCCTCAGTTGTTGTAATTGGATCTAGCGAAGTCGAATCTCCTCCACGGCCATAGACAAGTGTATCCTTTGTAGAAGCACTGTCTTTCCCAGAATCTTTCACATCTTTAGCATTGTCATTTGTTTTACTACTGCAGCCAACAAGGAACATGCTGATGGCTATTAGAGAAATCATCAGTATTTTTAGCGTCTGATTCTTCATATTCTTTTCTAACCCCCTGTATTTTTGTTTTTTATCAAACATGCAACAAATCACTCATTATATAAGTGACAAGCAGCAAAATGACCGTTTAGATTGTGCTCGGTAGGTCTAGTCGTTTTACAAATATCCATTACCTGTGGACATCTCGTATGGAAAGAACATCCTGAAGGTGGATTTGCCGGGCTTGGCAGCTCCCCTTCGATTAGAATTGTTTTTCTTTTTATATCCGGGTCAGGTACTGGCACAGCAGAAAGGAGTGCCTTTGTGTAGGGATGCAATGGGTTTTCGTAAAGCTCTTCACTTTCAGCTAACTCTATTAATCTACCTAAATACATTACCCCCACACGATCACTGATATGTCGGACTACACCTAAATCATGGGCAATAAATATATAAGTAAGTTGAAACTCTTTTTGAATATCCTTCATCAGGTTAAGCACTTGGGCCTGAATGGAAACATCGAGTGCTGAAACAGGCTCATCGGCAATTATTAATTTTGGTTTTGTCATTAATGCTTTCGCAATACCTATCCGCTGGCGCTGACCACCGCTGAATTGGTGCGGATATCTTTTGGCATGATAACTGCTTAAACCGACCACCTCGAGCATTTCCTTCACTTGCTTCCTGCGTTCCTCTTTCGTACCAATTCCATGAACAATCAACGGTTCCTCCAAAATCTGCTCGACGGAATGCCTTGGATTAAGCGAGGCATAGGGATCCTGGAATACCATTTGGATTTCCCGACGTGTTTTTCTTAGTTCTGAATTAGACATGCTGGTAATCTCTTTATCTTCAAAAATAATCTTGCCTTCACTTGCCTCAATTAACCGATTCAGTAATCGGCCTGTTGTCGATTTTCCGCAGCCACTTTCCCCTACAATCCCTAGGGTTTCTCCTTTTTTAACGTAAAAGGAAATATCATCAACTGCTTTGACTTCGCCTTGTTTTTTGCCGAAAATCCCACCAGTGAGGGGGAAGTACTTTTTTAGACCATGTACCTCAAGAAGTAACTCCGACATGTTTGTCACTCCTCTCCTGCGCTGTATGTAAGAAACAACGTACTTCGTGTCCATCTTTTTCCCTTTTATATAACTCCGGCGCTTCTTCAAGACAACGCTCAAACACTTGCGAACATCTTGCTGCAAACCTGCACCCCTTCTGAATGGTTCCTGGTGCAGGGACAGTTCCCGGTATGCTGTAAAGACGATCTTTTTTCACTCTTAAATCTGGTACCGATTTTAATAAGCCCAATGTATAGGGGTGCTGCGGATCTTTTAGAATCGTTCTGACATCACCTTGTTCAACGATTTGACCCGAATACATAACGATTACTCGTTCACAAATTTCCGCAATGACCCCTAAATCATGGGTAATAAGAATGATTGACGTATTTGTTTTTTTATTCAAATCCCTCATTAACGCGAGAATTTGCGCTTGAATCGTTACATCAAGGGCCGTTGTGGGCTCATCGGCAATTAGCATTCTTGGATTGCAAGCCATTGCCATCGCAATCATAACCCTCTGTCTCATCCCACCTGATAGCTGGTGGGGGAGTTCTTTGATAATACCTTCTGACCTTGGAATTCCAACCAACTTCAATAATTCCAAACTTCGAACTTTTGCTTGTGACTTTGATAGGTCTGTATGTAATCGGATCGCTTCCATTAGCTGATTTCCAACCGTAAACAACGGATTGAGCGATGTCATAGGCTCCTGGAAAATCATCGATATCTGATTTCCGCGGATTTTCCGCCACTCTCTTTCGGAGAATTTGTTCAAATCTTTTCCCTCAAAAATAATTTCACCATTCTCAATCTTACCTGGCGGAGTGGGAATTAATCCCATGGTAGCTAAGGAGGTTACACTTTTTCCACTTCCAGATTCGCCTACAATTCCAAGAATTTCCCCATCTTTCAATTCAAAACTGATCCCATCCACTGCAGGGATTAACCTTTTTCCCGTTTGGAATGACACCTTTAAATCTTTAATACGAAGAATAGGTTCCTTGTCCATATTTACACCTACTTTAGGATTCATTTATTAAATCATTAAAAGTTTTTCCAAAATACTAAAATATAGTAAATTTTATAAATATTATGACATGTTTTATTTTAGATAAATTATGATAATTTGTCAAATGTTGAAAAAAATACCTGCCATCTTTCGCGGGGGACGCGGTGGGTAGCAGGCACTACATAACTTACAATTGAAGTTTCAAAATTGTTGGCACTACCTAGATTTAATCAAGGAACGGTTACTATACTAAAAGGTGGATGGTTAAGTGCACCAGCCATCATTTAACTAGTTTATTTCTTTCCGTGCTACTTCCTGATACGCTTTAAAGAGTGAATCACAAAATGCATCCCATTCAACTGCTGCTTCCAACGATCCTTCGTTAACTTCTCCTAAAACTGGTCTTTGCAGTAAATCTTCAAGTTGATCAGAAAATACCTTAACGTCCTCCATTGCAGCACCAGTAAGCACACTGCCAACAAATTCAGCAGGAGAATACCAGTCAGCCACTCGTTGCAGATCACGATAGATTTGTGTTAATAATAGATTACGCGGACCCTCCCATTGTTCATTTACAACGACATCCCGGAAAATTCTCGGTAGAGAAGAAAACTCCTCCATGACGCCATGACCTGCAAAAACAGAGAGTGCTTCCCGTAGTACGTCCGCCCCCTCATTGGTTACACAAATTTTTTGCAATAGTATCAGTTCCCGTAAATTAAATAGTTTTTTCTGATGTTCAATTGGATGATTCGATTTAATTCCTGGGTTGAGCGGTTTCTCAAGTTTTAAAAAAAGATCATAAATTTTAAACGCACCTGCAGTTGTCCGCTTCGCCGCATGTTCAATCTTCTTTAACTTGCTCGCTGCAAGCGGATATTCTTTTATTTTTTTTCCAAATACAGTCCTGTAGTCACTGTAAAGGTTTGCTTCTCTTGATGCCCGTAGCATAAACCCGGCACATGCGATTCCGATTTCAAGACGTGATAAGGTAAGAACAATCCCAACAGCTATGGCAATTCCTTTGTTGTGTGGTCCGATTGGATAGGCTAGTGCACCGTTATAGTCTATTTCTCCAGTTGGTACCTCGGCAGTTCCGAGCTTCCATTTAATTCGGTTAATTTGATAACTATTTCTCTTTTCCTTCTCCTTGTCTTCTGGCAACCAAGACGGAACAACGAATGTTGTTACCTTGTTTGTTCCCGTTATTTTTGCTGTAACCACAGAATAATCGGCATGTGCAACAGAACAGAAGAATTTATTTCCATAGAGTCGGTAGTTCTTTCCGTCGGGAACTGCTTCGAGAAGATTTGCTGGAAGGTCGGATCCGCCTTGAATTTCAGACATATACTGGGCGCCAATCGCAAATTCTCCGTTTATTCCTTCTTTAGTGTGCATTAAAATTTCAGCAAGCATTGGATACTCTTCATTTTGAAATTGATCAAGAAGCGTTATTAATCCGTGTGTACATGTCATTGGGCATGTTACACCCGCTTCGCCTAGTTGATGAATTAACATCCTTTTCACAAAGCTTTCCCAAGGTGGCATTTGACTCGAAAATAGACCTTCAGTAAATAAGGCTTTTTCTAACTTGTGAACTTCCATTGGACGGACGACACGATCAATCCGGTGGTTAAAAGAATCATAGTGGAGCATATATGGGCGGACCTCTGGCCTGGCAATTTGTTCAGCTAAACGATTCCATTCAGTAGAAACAGTTGGGGAAAACTGATTGATTTTGTCATGAACTTGTTCATACCGTGAGCCAGTAAAATGTTTTACTGCTTTTTGTAAAAAAGGCTCATCACGGTACCAGTCAAGACTTTCACGCTTTTCTAGGAACTCATCAAAAGAATAGGTATTGTTTTCTTTAGTTTCTTTTGCTCGGGAAGAAACGTTCATAGAATATTCACTCCTCAATTTTAGTTGACAAACCAGACTATTCGGAATTATTATAAAACTAAGATTACGTTAACGTCAACTAGAGGTGATGAATATATGGCCAATGAACAACTTTTTTCTATTAGTGAATTAGCTTCCATGTTTGATATCAGCTCAAGAACAATTCGTTACTATGAAGAAGTAGGTATGCTTACTTCAGAACAAAGAGATAGTCTAACCCAGCAACGCAGTTATACAAACAAAGAGCGTAGACGTCTAAAAATGATCCTCCGCGGAAAAAAGCTAGGTTTTAGCTTGCAAGATAGTAAGGAAATGGTTGACCTCTATGAATTGAACCCAGAAGGGGAAGAAGAAAAGGAAAGAATTATCAGCTTTGCCGATCGTAAGCTTGTGGAAATTGAAGAACAAATTACCGAGCTACAATTGTTAAGGGATGAAATAGTTGCCTACAAAGAGAAGTTTATTTCCAAACCAAAAAAATCCCTGCACGACTAACCAAGTCTTACAGGGAATCTTAATACAGTTTTCAACTTCATTACATCTGTCTTGCGAGGATCAGAAAGATAAATTTCTCTGTGGATTTTGCTAGTCCGAATATATCCGTTTTTTTCGCAAAAAGACTCCATTGTGGAGAAGCTTTCAGGTTCATGATCGTAACTACCTAAATGCATGATTTGACATGACATGCCATCGGTCATTTCGCTAAATCTAACCTTTTCAAGGTAAGGATTAGGCTTTTTCACTTTTACATGCTCGACAAATTTTGCGAATAATTCAGCTGTTAAAAAGTCAGGTTGTCGAATCATAATCGTGTATTTGAAGTTGCTCTTGTCTTGTGGAGAAAGTGACTTGTCGATTAAATCCCAGACACCTTCAAGCGGAAAAACGGTATATTCATAGTATCCGTCAGGGACATCTTTTCCTTTATAAGACATCTTGACTGCATAACTGAGACTGTATAATGATTCTGTAGCTTTGGAAAATTCCTGACCGTTTGGGTCACCTGTGCCACTAATCATCATATACGGCATTTTTGGGACGTCAATAATTTCCGGTTTGGTTTTTGGAAGGTAAATGTGTTTAAATGTTTTTTTATAATCAACTTTTTCATCCAAAGCGTTAATCTCCTTTATCCCTATGTGTCTATACCAAAAGTTATATTTTCATACCAGTATAAATATGAATGGCATCCCTTAAAAATTCTGTTGTTCCTGGCTGCTCTTTGTCATAATAGGCTGTAAATCTTTCATCATCGACATACATTTGTGCGAGACCAGCATGTGCCTCCTTGCTGTATTCACTCCAATAATAGGTGAGCCATTGCTTGTGCAACTCTGCTGCCTTTTGCGCAATAACACTAGCAGGATCACCTGTTTTAAAAGCATCAGCTAATGTTACGTGGAGTTGTTCCGAAAGAGTTGTCACTTCTTCATGTTGTTCCTGAGTCATATTCATAACTTTAGCATTTGACTTTTCAATCGTATCCTTCCCATACTTTTCGCGAATTTCCTTTCCATACTTTTTCTCATTGTCATCAACCATTTTTTTCATAAACCCTTCAAACTTCTCCTTATTAGACATTTTCATTCTCCCTTCTGAAAATTCGATCGTTTTATCCACATTTGCAATTAGTACTTCTATCTGTTCTTTTTTCTCAAGAAGTTTCTCACGATGATTTCTAAGTGCTGCGGCACCATCAAAGGATGGTGCGGTTACGATGTCCTTTATACTCTCTAAACTCACCCCTAATTCTCGGTAAAATAGGATTTGTTGCAAACAATTAACTTCCGCTTGCCCATAGATTCGATATCCTGATGAATTGATTCTTGCGGGCTTAAGAATTCCAATTTCATCATAGTACCGAAGCGTCCTGGTGCTTACCCCCGCTAGACTGCCTAGTTTTTGTACTGTATATTCCATTTTTTCACCACCCCATATGTTAACAATACACCTTGACGCGACGTTAATGTCAATAATTATTATTCTCTTTTTTTCAGAAAAATAATGGCGCTAGACTGCTTTCCTGGCGAAGAGAACTTCAACTTTTATTTTTATAAAAAGTGTCAGGTACCACCTCTGAACGGAGTGATTTATCGTATATTAACTATTAATATATTAATAAATTAATTATTCTGAATCTTTTATCTTTTCACTAAATGTACACAGCCTTTTATTACCATGAGTAGTACAATTGGGGTATAAGTTAGAATACAAACCTAACCACTCTTAGCCTCACACTTTCTGAAAAATGTCTAACGGAAAGGAGGTACTATATATGCACTCCGGTCGTCCTCTTGTACAAGTATTTGGTTTAACCTTCGATTACTCAATCATTATAACTAGCACATTTTCTGCAGGGGTTGTGCTCCTTTTCGTCTATCTTTGCACAAGAAATATTACAGAAGAAAAACCAGGGAAAATGCAAAACCTTATGGAATGGGTTATTAATTTCGTCGAAAATATCATGGTCAATTCCATGGGAAGAAAAGATAACTTTTTTGTTCTTGCTGGTGGTGTAGGGCTAATTCTCTATCTTTTTTTATCCAATATTTTAGGCATTCCATTTTCGGTCATTGCCGGATCCGACCATGCAACATGGTGGAAATCCCCAACTGCTGACGCCCACGTGACGATGACGCTGGCAATTATGATGATAGTTTACACTCATTATATCTCGATTCGCATGTTTGGATTTAAGATGTATGTTCTCAGTTTCCTTAAGCCCTTCAAACCTCTCGTTATAATCAATGTGATTGAGCAATTTTGCACAACGCTTACCCTTGGCTTCAGGCTGTTTGGGAACATTTATGCAGGTGAAATAATGTTAGCAATTCTTTCAGGATTAGTGGCAAATGGATTCGACGGCGGTTTTTTACCGGGCTTGGGCATAGGTCTTGCTGCCGCACTTCCTATGATAATTTGGCAAGCATTTTGCTTATTCATCGCCGGTATTCAGGCCTACATTTTTGTAACCCTTTTCATGGTTTATATTGGAATTAGAATTAACGAGTCTGCATAAAGGGAGGTGTGGAAAATGGGAGATATCGAAATCTTTGGGATACCGATTTCTATAGGGACAATGATTTATCAGGCCATTTTATTTACGGTTCTTATTTTCATCCTCAAAAACAAGCTTCTCGGTAGGATTGTCAACGCGATGGAAAATCGAAGGGAATCGATTGCTAACCAACTAAGGCTTGCTGGTACTTATAAGCAGGAGGCGGAAGATTTACTCACTAAACAACGGGAAGAATCATTGAGAGCATTACACGAATCAAGAGATATCCTTGCAAATGCCCGTGAAGAAGCTTCCCTAATTTTAATGGAAGCAAGAAAAGATGCGCATACGACTCGTACCCAAGCCTTTGAAGAAGGGAGAGCTAGGAAGGAGCGCGGTGCTTCGTGAAATACGAATTTGTTAAAGAACATGGCAAACTACTCGAAAAAATTATGATTGACAGTGAGCCAAAATGGATTTATATCAAATATAATAAGGGGAATTTTGAAAAGGTAGCCTACACAATAAAAAACAATTCCACCCTCACTCAAGATTTCATCGAAAATTTTATCGATGACTACCATGTTTCGGAAGAAATAAAGGTAGATATAAGAAAATACGTCAAAGAGAGGACTCCCGTAGAGTCCAACTTCCAGGAATTCATCAACTTTTTATTAAAAACCACTTCTCTACACCTCATGATTGGTGTTGCACTGGGGTTATCCATTTATGGAGGTTACCGTCTTGGAACTTTATTAGATTTAAGGTATACTTTTTACCCCGCTTTTACATTAATCGGTGTGTTTGCTGGGGTTACGATTGGTAGTTTAACAGGATATGTGATGATGTTGAAATATCTTGGCACCCATGCTGAGCAAGGGGGAATTCCGGCAGTCAAAAAAGCACTCAAAAGGAAAAGAATAGACGCAGATTTAGAATGGCCCGTTATTGAGGCTACTATAAATGATATTCGCGAAGCGGTTCGTAAATTTTCTGCTGACCTACCAAAAGGTATTAATAGAACCCTCCTTGTAAAAGATGATTATAGTATTGACTTTGAACAGCTTGCACCCTATCTGGACGGAATCCCTACCAGATTTTTTTACATGTCAAAAGAAACATATGAAATTTTTGAAGAAACGGATAAGGAGATTCCTGCGATCATTGACAAGGTTCAGAAATCAGTTAACTTGTATTTTAGAGTTAATAACCAGTACCCAGTTAGACCTTATGACCCTCTTTCACGAGTGAATTATTACCAGCTTCTACAAGGAAAATATCTCGACAAACATCCAGATATTGAATTATATTTCACTGATTTCGAGGGACTCATTACCAACCAAAAACCTGAGAAAAAGAAAGCAAGGGGATGAATGACACTGCAGAAAATAATTTGGTGTAATCAAAAGAATAAATACTTATTTAAGGACCATTATCAAGCAAGTCAAATGGCAGAGGCTGCAAACCTACTGCCATTTTTGTGCGTAAATGTTGAACATATAGAATAAAACAACTACCCAATGAGACTATTGATTTAATAAACTTTTTATAATAGTTTTACACTTTTTTCAATATATTGATAATGTTTTTTATTATACCTGATTTGCTTTAACGCTCGATTAGACATCGTTATGTTTGTGATGCTAATTAATCTTTATTACCTCGTTTCAAAACTACTTTTTTCACTCTAATAATTTCCCTAAGTAAAGGAAATCGTTTAAATCTGAAAAAAACCATTATTCTAAAAAAACTTTCTTTTGTTTCTCTATTTGTTCTGATTACTGTATTATCAAGGTTTGTAACCATTTTCAATTTATTTACCAGAAAAAAGTTTTTGACGATTGAAACAACTAAAAGTATTATGAAATAATATAGAGGAGGTTGTACCATGTCAAACATAAATAGGCAGAAAATTGTGGATAGTGTACCTCAAAAGGGATTTTTTGGACATCCAAAAGGACTATTCACACTTTTCACCACAGAATTCTGGGAGCGTTTCTCTTACTATGGAATGAAGGCTATCCTAGTTTACTATATGTATTATGAAGTCTCTAAAGGTGGCTTGGGTCTTGATGAATCCCTTGCACTTTCAATCGTATCTATTTACGGATCACTCGTTTATATGTCAGGAGTTATTGGCGGATGGCTGGCTGACCGAATCTTAGGTACGGCCAAAGCAGTATTTTACGGTGGTATATTAATAATGTTTGGTCATATCGTTCTTGCCATTCCCGGAAGTACGACGATGTTCTTTATTTCTATGATATTGATTGTACTTGGTACTGGATTGCTAAAACCGAATGTTTCTACCATTGTAGGGGAAATTTACAGCGAATCAGACATTCGCCGTGATTCAGGATTCACTATTTTCTATATGGGGATTAACCTAGGAGCATTTTTAGCTCCATTAATTGTCGGAACAGTTGGTATGAACTACAATTTCCACTTAGGTTTCGGAATAGCTGCTGTTGGTATGTTCTTAGGACTCATACTTTTTGTATTAACTAAGAAAAAAAACCTCGGTCTTGCCGGAACAACGATTTCAAATCCGTTGTCACCTAAAGAAAAGAAAAAAACCTTCACATTTATTGGATTGGGTGTAGTAATAATTGCTGGCCTCAGTGCTATTTTAATTCCAATGGGGCTTCTAACCTTTGGTAGCTTTATCAATATCGTTACCGTTCTCGGTATTTTGATACCAACCACTTATTTCGTTGTCATGTACCGCAGTCCTAAAACAACAGCGGTAGAACGTTCACGTGTTATTGCTTATATTCCGTTATTTATTGCAGCTGTTATGTTTTGGTCCATTCAAGAACAAGGTTCGACCATCCTTGCCAGTTATGCGGACAAGCGTACACAATTAGACTTTGCTGGAATTCATATTTCACCAGCATGGTTCCAATCGTTAAACCCGTTATTTATTATCACTCTCGCACCAGTATTTGCTTGGATGTGGGTGAAATTAGGGAAACGCCAGCCAACTATTCCGCAAAAGTTCTCGTTTGCCCTAATGTTTGCTGGTCTCTCATTCCTTGTGATTCTGCTCCCAGTTTACTTTGGTGGTACAGGTTCATTGGTAAACCCATTATGGCTTGTACTTAGCTATTTTATTGTTGTACTTGGTGAATTACTCTTATCACCTGTTGGGTTATCAGCAACCACTAAACTAGCACCTGCTGCGTTCTCAGCACAAACGATGAGCTTATGGTTCTTAGCAAGTGCTGCTGCCCAAGCACTCAATGCGCAAATAGTTAAATTCTACTCACCTGCGACCGAAATGATCTACTTTGGCGTAATCGGTGGAGCTTCAATTGCACTTGGCATTTTACTTTTCTTGTTAGCACCGAAAATTCAGAGCTACATGAAGGGCATTCTGTAATAATAAAATCCACAAGGTGCCTAATCCTTTCCACATCATTTGTGATGAAAGAGGATTAGGCACCTTTTCAATCGTGAAGATATTTTCCAAGGGTAAGATTCATTACAAAAAACTATCATTAATCTTATTCAATATCTATGATAAAATAGGGTTAATGATGGGGGGAATCAATATGAATCTAAAAGAAAAAGTCAAAAACCTTCCTTCTACCCCAGGAGTTTACCTTATGAAAGATTCCCTTGCCGGAATCATTTATGTGGGAAAAGCAAAAAATCTTAAGAATAGAGTACGATCTTACTTCCAAAACTCAAATGCACAATCTAAAAAGATAATAAGGCTAAAAGCAAACATAAAGGATTTTAATTATACCCTTACAGATACAGAATTTGAAGCATTTATGCTTGAATGTAAATTAATAAGGGAAATAAAGCCTTTTTTTAATAAGAAGATGAAGAGTCCACAATCCTATTCCTATATCATGGTTCACATGGATGGCGGCTACCTTAGGATTGATATAACAAATAGACCCAAGGATAGCTGTCTTTATTTCGGTCCATATACTAGCAAACACACTGTGGAAAGCGCCCTCCAAGGTATTAAAGAATTCTACAAAATAAACTGCAGTACCCCTTCAAAAAAAAATAATCCCTGCTTGAATTATTCCTTAGGCTTGTGCATTGGTATTTGTTTAGGGGGCCAAAAACTTGAACAAAACAATTCCATCATGAACAAAATCATTGCTTTACTTAATGGAACAGATACGAGCATGCTAGTAGAAATGAACCAAAGAATGGTTAATGCTGCTGAAAACTTTGAATTTGAAGTTGCTGCAAAATACAGAGATAATTTAGATGCAATACTCTCTATTATAAATAAAGGAAAGGTTATTGAATTCACAGAAAAGCATAATAATATTGCAATCATTGAATACTTAACTGATATTACTTTTAAATTATTTCTTATTAACGGGAACAAAATTCTTTTCAGTGAAAAATATCGATTGGAGAAGCAACAGCTTGAACAAGTGTGTACAACAATTCAATCCAATATATTAATCTATTTTAATAATGAAGCACTGTCTCCATCTAAAAAAGTTAGCAGAGACGAAATTGATGAAGCTCAGATAATCTTTAGCTATTTGAAAAGCAGCAATTGCAGATACGTTATCATTTCTGAAGAATGGCTTGACCCTGTCAATAAAGAAAGCTTACATGTTGAGCTTTACAAATTAGTATACAAGCAAAAATAAACATGCTGGAATTTTTCTAATCACTTATTTAACAAATGTTTCACGGAATAGATCGGATGATACAAGAGCATCCATGGTCCAGCGGTCCGCATAACAACTTTCATTTTATCTCGATAGATTGGTTTATAACAGTGAACTTTGCAGTTGGAACAGGCAGTCTTTTCTTCACCAAAACGGCACAGTGAAAGTCTTGTTAAAGCGTAGTTTTTTAAGACCTGGCATTCCATACATACCTCATGTCGAGGATGTTTTTTTCGACAATAGAGATCAATCATTTCCATGACAATTTCTTTTTCCTTTTGAATGTTTGGGCCATTATTTAGGTTGTTTAATTGTCTTTTCATCTTTCGTGAACCCCCTTTACTCTTAATTTATATAAGTACATTTTCTTAATTAGACCATACCATAGGAT
>JAIMAD010000343.1 GCA_023512145.1 Bacillus sp. (in: firmicutes)
GAGGGAACCCAAGACCATGAACATTTTTGTATTAATGAAAAGAACCTTTGATACGGAAGAAAAGATTACGCTCAATGGTGGAAAAATCAATGAGGATGGTGCTGAATTTATCATCAATCCATATGATGAATTTGCAATTGAAGAAGCAATCCAAGTTCGCGAGACCCATGGCGGAGAAGTGACCGTTATTTCAGTTGGTAACGAAGAAACAGAAAAGCAATTGCGGACGGCACTTGCGATGGGGGTCGACAAAGCGGTCCTGATTAATACGGAAGATGATATTGAAAACGGTGACCAATTTACAACAGCAAAACTCCTTGCAGAATATTTAAAGGATAAAGAGGCCGATTTAATTATCGGTGGCAATGTAGCGATTGACGGAGGGTCAGGACAAGTTGGGCCACGCGTTGCAGAGTTTCTGAACATTCCATACGTAACAACGATAACGAAGCTAGAAATCGACGGAACAAATGTAACAGTCATCCGTGATATTGAAGGCGATTCAGAAGTAATAGAAACTCACCTGCCGCTGTTAGTTACGGCACAGCAAGGCCTAAACGAACCGCGCTATCCATCGTTACCAGGAATCATGAAGGCGAAGAAGAAACCGCTAGCTGAACTGGAATTGGATGATCTTGACCTAGAGGAAGAGGATGTCGCAGCCAAAACTAAAACAATCGAAATTTATTTACCGCCTAAAAAAGAAGCGGGCAGAGTTTTAGCAGGTGATCTGAACGTACAGGTTATCGAACTTGTTCACCTTCTTCATACTGAAGCAAAAGTAATTTAATCGTATTCTTACAAGATAAGCAAGTTTAATAATTTGAACTTTGAGATTTGTCCAGCGCTATGCGCCATCGGCTTTATGGTCTAAGGCAATCCGACAAGAAGGTTAAAGGGCAACCAACAGTCGTCCTCTCTTATGCTTGTCGCCGATAAACGGGCGCGATTTTCGCTTTTCTTACAAAAAACTGCTCAGGGGGTTAAAGGAATGTCAAGAAAAGTATTGGTTTTAGGAGAAGTTCGTGATGGAACATTACGGAACGTTTCCTTCGAAGCGATTGCTGCAGCCAAAACTGTAGCTGAGGGCGGAGAAGTGGTTGGCGTTTTAGTTGGCGCGGCTGTTAGTAAACTTGGTGTGGAAATGGTACATTACGGTGCAGACCGTGTCGTTGTGGTTGAGCATGAAAAGTTAACACAATATACATCAGAGGGCTTTTCTCAAGCATTAGTTGCAGTGATAGGCGAAGAAAAGGCTGAAGGATTGGTTTTAGGTCATACGTCACTTGGTAAAGATCTTTCACCACGAATTGCTGGAAAACTTTCATCCGGACTCATTTCTGATGTAACAGCTGTCGAAGCTGCTGGGGAAAATATTGTCTTTACAAGACCGATTTATTCAGGGAAAGCATTTGAAAAGAAAATTGTTACAGATGGATTGATTTTTGCAACGGTGCGTCCAAATAACATCGCACCATTGGAAAAGGACGAAAGCAGAAGCGGTGAGGTTTCGAGTCTTTCTGTCGAAATCAAAGACCTTCGTGCCATCATTAAAGAGGTCGTAAGAAAAGCGAGCGAAGGCGTTGACCTTAGTGAAGCAAAAGTGGTTATTTCAGGCGGACGCGGTGTTAAAAGTGCGGACGGGTTTGAACCGCTTAAAGAATTGGCAAGTGTATTAGGAGGGGCTGTTGGGGCTTCACGTGGTGCCTGTGATGCTGACTATTGTGATTACTCCTTACAAATTGGTCAAACAGGCAAGGTTGTCACACCAGACCTATACATTGCCTGTGGTATATCCGGAGCAATACAGCATTTAGCGGGTATGTCTAACTCAAAAGTTATTGTCGCCATCAACAAAGACCCAGAAGCAAGTATTTTTAAAGTAGCCGACTACGGAATTGTTGGTGACTTGTTCGATGTTGTCCCATTATTAACAGAAGAGTTTAAAAAGCTGAAAGTACACTCCTGATAAAAAATAGATGCGAGCGGCGTTATATCCGCTCGCATTTGTTTATACATCTGCTTGGAATACTAATCGTCACAATGGGAAACATTAGTTTCGAGACATAATATTAGCTTGATTTTTCAATCGATGTTATACTTTCGGTAGTATTTCAGTTATTATTAGGAGGAGTTACAAATGGCAATATCTCACGTAACAGATCAAGACTTTGCTGCTGAAACAGGTTCAGGACTTGTACTTGCAGATTTCTGGGCACCATGGTGTGGACCTTGTAAAATGATTGCTCCAATTCTTGAAGAACTTGATTCAGAAATGAGCGATAAAGTAAAAATCGTGAAACTAGATGTAGACGATAATCAAGAAACTGCTGCAAAATTTGGTGTCATGAGCATTCCGACATTATTAATTTTCAAAAATGGCGAAGTTGTCGATAAAGTTGTCGGCTTCCAACCAAAAGAAGCGTTAGCAAGTGTTTTAGAAAAGCACGTGTAAGTAGATATGAGTGAATAAACCTTAGCTGGATTCAATCTGGCTGAGGTTTTATTTTTTTTGCTAATTCAAGGTATGAATTTTCAAGACAAGTGTCAAAAAAAGGCTTCCATGTTAAACGAAGAGCGTTCCATTGCCCAAAAAGAGAAAAAAGTGGTTCCCCCGGTAAATGGAAGAACGATCCATTGCCCGAAAAGAGAAAAAAGTGGTTCCCCCGGTAAATGGAAGAGCGATCGATTGAACCAAATGGGAGAAAAGGTCTTCTATGGTCACATAAAGGAGTACATGGTGTAGAGTCTTTAAATGACATCAGGTAACAAAAAAAATGGCGAATTCACCCCAAAAAGCAACCCTTCCAATAAACAATCCTTTCCTTTGTTCACAGTTTGTTTTACTATTTTAAAAGAGAATATAAAAGGACGGAGTGGAGTGGCTGGAATGAATGAAATCATTAAACAAAAGCTTACACTGCTACCAGATTTGCCTGGCTGCTACTTAATGAAAGACCGTCAAGGGACGATCATTTATGTGGGAAAAGCAAAAGTACTAAAGAACCGCGTTCGTTCTTATTTCACAGGGTCTCACGATGGAAAGACATTGAGGCTCGTAGCTGAGATTGAAGACTTTGAATATATTGTTACCTCAACGAACATTGAGGCACTTCTACTTGAATTAAATCTCATAAAAAAATATGACCCAAAATACAATATCATGCTTAAGGATGACAAAAGCTATCCGTTTCTTAAAATCACGGGGGAACGACATCCACAGCTTGTTATTACCAGAAAAGTAAAAAAAGATAAAGGTAAGTATTTCGGTCCATACCCAAATGTTGGGGCTGCAAAGGAAATTAAAAAACTACTTGAGCGCCTATTTCCGCTGAGAAGATGCAAGAGCACAACCCCGGGACGCCCGTGTTTATATTATCAGTTAGGGCTCTGTATTGGGGCATGCGTTAAAGAAGTAAGCGAAGAAGACTATAAAAAAGTAACCGATGAGATTACCCGCTTTTTACATGGCGGTCACAAGGAAATAAAAAAAGAGCTAACGGAAAAAATGTTCACTGCCTCTGAAGGGTTAGCTTTTGAAATAGCCATGGAATACCGTGATCAAATCATCCATATCGAAACAATTATGGAAAAGCAGAAAATAGCCATGAATGATTTTACCGACCGTGATGTATTTGGTTATGCGGTTGATAAAGGCTGGATGTGTGTCCAAGTCTTTTTTGTCCGCCAAGGAAATTTGATTGAAAGAGACGTTTCACTGTTTCCTATCTACAATGAACCCGAAGAAGAGATATTAACGTTTCTGGGTCAATTTTATGAAAAGGCAAACCACTTTAAGCCGAAGGAAATTCTTATCCAGGATGAAGTGGATCTGATTTTGACAGAACAGCTTCTCAAAGTGAAAGTCTTGCAGCCGCAACGTGGCCAAAAACGTGAACTGATCAAAATGGCGATTAAAAATGCAAAAATTGCCTTGAATGAAAAGTTTTTTCTTATTGAAAAAGATGAGAATAGGACTATTAATGCTGTTGAGAACCTTGGGGAACTGCTCGGGATATATACCCCACACCGGATTGAGGCATTTGATAATTCTAACATTCAGGGTGCCTACCCTGTAGCGGCGATGGTTGTTTTTATTGATGGAAAGGCAAATAATCGGGAATACCGTAAATATAAGATTAAATCAGTGATCGGTCCTGATGATTATGAATCAATGCGCGAAGTAACGAGAAGAAGATATTCACGGGCATTGACAGAAGAACTTCCCCTCCCCGATTTGATTATCATTGATGGTGGAAAAGGGCATGTCGAAGCAGTGAGGGAAGTTTTGGAAAATGAACTTGGACTGGATATTCCCTTGTCAGGGCTTGTGAAGGATGAGAAACATCGAACATCACAATTGTTGTACGGCAATCCGTTAGGAATTGTCCCTTTAGGACGGAATAGCCAGGAGTTTTACTTGTTGCAAAGGATCCAAGATGAAGTTCACCGTTTTGCGATTACCTTTCACCGCCAACTTCGCGGGAAAAATGTCTTCCAATCCTTGCTTGATGAAATTCCGGGAATTGGTGAAAAACGAAAAAAGTTATTGTTAAAACAGTTTGGATCAGTGAAAAAAATGAAAGAAGCTAGCATAGAAGAATTTACAAAGATCGGTATTCCCGTTAATGTAGCTGAGGAATTAATCAAAAAACTTCAGTCCTAGTGATTGTCAGAAAAAAATGACTATGCTATACTTAGAAAAAATTTAATTTACTATCACTTTGTAGTACTAAAGTGAAGGTAGAGGTGCGAGCTTCAAGAGTAGTGGTTCTAAGAAGGATGAGCTTCAATGAAGAACCATGAAAGGGAATGTTCGCCGAAGTAAAAGAAGAACTCATTTCTTCCTTTGCTGGTCCCGTATTGAATAAATACTGGATTGTCAAGACATATGCGTCTTGGAGGGCTATCTTACATTGTCTGTGCGGAAATTTTTTTCGTGTTCTTAAGCAATGAGAGGCCATTCTCATTGTTTTTTTGTGTTTATGGAAAAACTAGAGTGTTAAATGGGGGATTAAAATATGGGTATTATTGTCCAAAAATTCGGGGGAACCTCCGTTGCAAGTGTAGAGAGAATTTTAAATGTAGTTGTTTGTGTCAAAGAGGAAATAGAACGGGGAAACAATGTCGTTGTTGTCGTTTCTGCAATGGGAAAATCAACG
>JAIMAD010000344.1 GCA_023512145.1 Bacillus sp. (in: firmicutes)
AATGCAACCGCCTTTCATTTACCGTAGGTGTGATTTTTTCTCTGCTTCGGGCAATGCAACCGCCTTTCATTTACCGTAAGTGTGTTTTTTTCTTATTCGGGCTTTATGAGCTCCTGTTAGTAATCGGTACCTGACCTTCCATTCAACTCTCAGTAACTTAATCTGTAAATTTGTTTAATCATCCTGTAGATCTATAAAGAATTTCCCATTTTCAAAGCTACAAAAAGAAATCATTTTAACATTGTGATAACCCTGCTTTTTTAACTCCTGACGAAGCCATAGGTTTGTCTTGTTTATTCTTTTCAAATTTTCTTCTTCAATATTACCATCGAGTATTAATGGGATGGTAATATCACCTTGCCGATGCTCTTCATCGCTATTAGTTAATTTTTCAATAACGGACAAGCTTCCTGATGATTCCAAAATGGCAAACTCAACGTCTTCAATACTACGAATGTTCTTTTCCCTGAGCTGGGTCATTAAATCATCAAAATTATACCTTTGCTTCCTCATTGCATTCTCATCTATTTTTCCCTTGTTAATAATAATGCTTGGCTGCCCATCAATAAGATTACGAAACTTTTTACTTTTTAATGAAAAGATAGCGAAGGTAATTTGAATAAGCATCAGTAACACCATCGGAACGACCGTATGAAACAATGGAGAATGGACTTTTTCAATGGCCACAACCGCCATTTCACCAATCATGATAAAAACCACCAGATCGAGAATGCTTAATTCCCCAATTTCCCTTTTCCCCATTACCCGAAAAATGACAAGTATTAGTATATAAAAAAATAGTGTTCGAAATACAATCCCAATATATGTTTCCACTTATAGCCGCCCCTTTTTTTACATTCACTCCTATTGTTTACAGTAATGAGTGAAAAATTAGCGGAAGAAACTACCAATTAACCTTTCCTATTGCGAAAAAGTATCAAACTTCTCAGTCTATTTTCCGCCTTTTGGGAATACGCTTGTACTAGGAAAGAATCCTGTTATCTTTATGCACGGACTTTTAGCCTGAAGGTAATTGAAGGGGGAGAGTTAAAATCGAATCGAAAAGTTTTGGTACTTCAATCTTGTACGGATTAATTTTTATCTTTGTTTTTGCCATGATATGCAGCCTGATTTTCGCCTTAATACTCAGGTTTACATCTGCTCGGGAAGTATCACTACAATACGTCATCACGGCATTATCGTTCATCGGATTATTTGCAGGTGGTTTTTTATCTGGTGGGAAAAGGAAGGAAAAAGGGTGGCTTATTGGTGGAGCAACAGGGCTAATATATTCACTTGTTGTCTTATTGTTTCAATACTTGGGCTATGATCGCCTGTTTTCAGGAGAGCAAGTAATTTATCATACTTGCTATATATTAATCGCCATGATGGGTGGGATTTTAGGGGTAAACATTACCACGAACGATTCCCGTCGATCTGCATAAAATTGAAAAGTTGGATGACAAGCTCAAGGGACGAGAAGGTTGTTCTTTAACCTCCTTGACGGAGTGGTTTTGACTAAAGAGCCCCTAGGCGCTTACAGCCGAACAATTCTCAAAGCTAAAATTTTTACACTTTCTTATTTACACTAAAAAAAGGAAGCCAAGGCTTCCTCTTTTTTACAACTATTTTGAAAGGTTTACGTTGCCTTCACCAGCATCAGTGACCTCACGAATCGCATTTCGGTCAAATGTTAGACGAGTGCCGTCTCCGACTTTAATTACTGCTTTACCTTCATCAATTGACTCGATAAAACCATGAAGTCCACCAATTGTGATTATTTTATCACCCTTTTTTAAATCGTTTTGCATTTGCGAAACCGCTTTTTGGCGTTTTTGCTGCGGGCGAATTAATAAGAAATAAAATAACACAAACATTAATATTAATGGAACGATTGTACCTATTCCTTGCATCTTGTTGTTTCCCTCCTTTCAAACACTATCTATTAGAAATTTCTTGCGTTCGGTTTGTTGAAACCATAACGTTCAAAAAATTCTTCGCGGAAATCACCAAGCCGATCTTCCAAAATGGCTTGTCTGACTTGCTCCATTAATCTTAACAGAAAATAGAGGTTATGGTAAGATGTTAAACGAATTCCGAATGTTTCGTCACATTTAATTAAGTGGCGAATGTAGGCCCTGCTATAGTTTCGGCATGTATAGCAATCACAATTTTTATCAATCGGGCCAAAATCGTGAGCGAATTTTGCATTTTTTATCACAAGACGGCCGGTGCTAGTCATTAACGTTCCATTTCGAGCAATTCGCGTCGGCAACACACAGTCAAACATATCGATGCCGCGAATGGAGCCATCAACTAATGAATCCGGTGAACCCACACCCATTAAATACCTTGGTTTGTTTGCTGGTAAAAGTGGTGTCGTGTATTCAAGCATTCGATTCATAATTTCCTTTGGTTCACCAACAGATAGCCCGCCAATGGAATACCCGGCGAAGTCTAATGAGGTAAGATCCTTCGCACTTTGCTTCCTGAGCTCTTCATATTCTCCCCCTTGGACGATACCGAATAAGCCTTGGTCAAGAGGGCGACTGTGTGCATTTAAACAGCGCTCAGCCCATCTAGAGGTTCTCTCGACTGACTTTTGCATATATTCGAATGTTGCCGGGTAGGGCGGACACTCATCAAAGGCCATCATAATGTCTGAGCCAAGGATATTTTGAATTTCCATCGCTTTTTCTGGTGATAAAAATAACTTGTCACCATTCATATGGTTGCGAAAATGGACGCCTTCTTCTTCAATTTTGCGAAATTTACTTAAACTGAACACCTGGAAACCACCAGAATCCGTTAATATTGACCGGTCCCAGTTCATAAATTTATGGAGTCCACCGGCTTCCCTAATAATCTCCTGGCCAGGGCGAAGCCATAAATGATAGGTATTGCTTAAAATGATTCCGGCTCCCATTTCCTTTAAATCTTCGGGGGACATTGTTTTCACAGTTGCAAGCGTTCCAACTGGCATAAATGCAGGTGTATCAAATGAGCCGTGTGGTGTATGTACTTTTCCAAGCCTGGCACCCGTTTGTTTACATGTTTTAATTAATTCATAGCGAATTGCAGTCAAATTTT
Source organism: Bacillus sp. (in: firmicutes) (assembly GCA_023512145.1). GTDB lineage: Bacteria > Bacillota > Bacilli > Bacillales > Cytobacillaceae > Neobacillus. The sequence goes on from JAIMAD010000344.1 coordinate 3,091, forward strand.
TTTCTCCTTCCATACGTATAACTTAGCTGATGAACATCGCATCGCCAAAGCTGAAAAAACGATACCGTTCGGAAACGGCACAATGATAAGCGTGCAGTACAGGTTCTCTTCCTGCTAACGCACTGACAAGCATGATCAAGGTAGATTTTGGCAAATGAAAGTTTGTTATCATTCCATCGATTGCCTTAAAGGTATACCCCGGATAAATAAATATATTCGTCCAGCCACTGCCTGCGCTAAAGTTCCCATTATTTTCCGATGCAATTGTCTCCAATGTTCGCGTCGAAGTTGTCCCAACCGTAATGATTCTGCCGCCATTACTTCTAACATCGTTAAGGAGACGAGAGGTCCCGTCTGTTATTAAATAAAATTCCGAGTGCATATCGTGCTCCAAAACATTGTCCACACTGACAGGTCGAAAGGTCCCAAGACCCACATGCAGGGTGATAAACGCGATATGGACACCCTTTGCTCTGATCTCAGATAACAACCCTTCCGTAAAATGAAGACCTGCCGTTGGTGCGGCCGCTGAACCTGGTTCACGGGCAAAGACCGTTTGATATCTTTCCTGATCATCTAGTTGCTCTTTGATATAGGGTGGCAACGGCATTTCACCTAATTGCTCAAGCACCTCATAAAAAATGCCGTCATAGTTGAAATCCAATACTCTTCCACCATGATCGGAGGTGCCAGTGCACACTGCTGTAAGAAGGCCTTCACCGAATTCAATTTCGGTCCCTTCCTTCACTCGTTTTGCAGGTTTTATCAGCGTCTCCCACTGATTGCCCTCAAGCTGTTTCAACAGCAAGACTTCGATTTTCGCACCTGTATCTTTTTTGACACCAAAAAGACGTGCCGGAAGAACCCTTGTATCGTTTAAAACAAGGCAATCCCCTTCACGCAAATAGTCTGTAATATTTTTAAAAATTGCATGCTCTATTTTGCCTGTTTCCTTATCGAGGACCATTAATCTGCTATCCGTACGATTTTGGAGTGGAACTTGCGCAATTAATTCATCAGGCAAATGAAAATCAAATAAATCTACCTTCATATTAAAACACCCTACTCTATTATTAGTACCCAATCATTGGGCAGGCATTTCTAAACCAAAATGGTGATATACTGCTGCTGTTACCACTCTACCCCGTGGCGTTCTTTGCAAGAAGCCAATTTGCAATAAATATGGTTCATATACATCTTCAATGGTTTCAGATTCTTCACCAATCGACGCAGCAATCGTATCGAGGCCAACAGGGCCACCGCGGAAACGTTCAATAATGCCCATTAGTAGCTTATGATCAATATGGTCAAGACCAAGCCTGTCTACTTGGAGGAGCTCAAGTGCTTCTCTAGCAACCCGAAGGTCAATCGTACCATTCCCTTTTACTTGAGCAAAATCTCTTACCCTGCGCAGGAGACGGTTGGCAATCCTTGGGGTACCCCTTGCACGTCTGGCGATTTCCGCTGCTGAAAGGTCATCGATAACGGTAGCAAACACTTCAGCTGTTCTCAGCACAATATTTTTTAATTGATCCTCTTTATAATACTCGAGACGGCTTAAAACACCAAATCTGTCCCGTAAAGGCGCCGATATCGAGCCTGCCCTGGTTGTTGCACCGACCAGCGTGAATGGCGGCAAATCGAGACGGATGGACCTGGCACTTGGACCTTTCCCAACGACAATATCAAGGCAAAAATCCTCCATCGCTGGATAGAGCACCTCTTCAATTGTCCGTTGGAGCCGGTGAATTTCATCAATAAATAAAACGTCCCCTGGCTCGAGCGCCGACAGAATCGCCGCTAAATCACCAGGCCGCTCTATCGCAGGTCCTGAAGTGGTCCGGATATTCACACCCATTTCATTCGCGATAATTACCGCAAGGGTCGTCTTCCCCAATCCAGGTGGACCGTAAAGGAGAACATGATCTAACGTTTCCTTACGAAGTCTCGCTGCCTGAATAAAAATATCGAGATTTTCCTTGATCTGGTCCTGTCCAATGTATTGCTTTAAGGTTTGCGGTCTAAGGCTTTGTTCAAAGCTTAGCTCG
>JAIMAD010000345.1 GCA_023512145.1 Bacillus sp. (in: firmicutes)
CAATAACACATGACTGTTGCGGGTATAATTTTTTTGCGAGATGAAAAATACAATGAAAAAAGGTGCGCAGGTATTGTCCTTTTATAGGAAATCGGGGTCAGTCAAACGGTCTAAGTTTTAACTCATTGGGGACATGCTAATTTTTTCATTTATTAATTTTTAGCATTGTTATTATTCAATATTTCAAACGACATCAAACCAAACTGGTGTATCGTCATCTGGTTCACCATTATAATTTATCAGGATTTCTTCGCCAACAATTATGTCTGTAAGGGCAAAAAAGTCAATCGTCCCTTTTGTTAATTTTCGTTTATATAAGGCATTCGGGGTGTAGGAGTGGTTAAACAACGAACCATATCCTAATGCTAATGCACATTCTTTGTAATCTTCTCTCCACCAAAATACGTATTCTAGTAGCACGGTCTTTTTCAGATATTTGTACTCATCTTTAAGAGTAATAATGACCGGAGCCTCATGAATAAGTTCACCCTTTTGTATTTCGCGTGTAGCAAATATTCCTCGACCGTACTTACATTCCTTAACTTCGAACAATTTTACTCACCACCAATGAAAAATCATGTTTGTTAGTTAAAAGCATAATTATTTACTAATCTATGCAACCGAAGAGCAATTTGTTTGAGCCGATATTTAAACATTATTTTTGGGAAAGTTTTGATTGATGATGTTCCTGGCAGGGGAGAAAATGGACGAATTTAGCCCTGGAGCTTTGAATCATTAGATGGGAATCCGGAGTGCAATTATGCCATATATGTACTTTATCGTGTAATGAAAAGGATGTGCTGATTGCGAGCAAGAACGCAGCAAGACTTCTTCAAGCAATATGGGTTGTCACACGAACGGACAATGGTGATGCCTGTACCAATGTCGTAAAGCTACGTTAGAATAAAAAATAAGAAGGCAACAGCCATGTTTACAGCTTCACTTTTTTAGAAACTAACCTCCTTTTTTCATCCATCGCCCAGAGCTATTCGTCACAATATAAACTTGTAATTCTAATTAAAAGGGACCACCATATGGTATAAAAACAGTTTTAGCAAGAGTATAATTAACGTATAGTATTGATTTTTGCATAATTTGGTAGATTAGAGGGATTCAAATTAGTTTTCAGTTTGAAACAACTATTGATTTTACCTCTAAGGGATTTTATCTTGTTGAACTAAATTTTATATAATAGTACATATTAAAGGGGGTTAAGCAGATGTATAAAAAAATATTGCTAGCAATTGATGGTTCTGATCATTCAAAAAGAGCAGCAGAAAACGCTATTACTATTGCGAAATTCAGCTTAAATTCCATGTTGGAGATTATTTACGTGATTGATCCAAAACGAGCAAAGTCTGAAATACTTAATAATTGGGATCCAGACGATTTGGGTGACAAACAAAAAAGCTACATTACTGAAGTGGAAAAGATGGCGACAAAGTTTGGAATTTCATATGAGACGACCATTTTGTATGGAGAACCGGGTCCAACAATCGTAGAGTATGCCAATAAAACAAAAACAGATATTGTCATATTGGGCAGCAGGGGGCTAAATGGGCTACAGGAGTTTGTGATTGGTAGTGTAAGTCATAAAGTACTAAAACGGACAAATTGTCCAGTTTTAATTGTAAAATAACTGTTAATAAAAACAGAAGGTAGCAAGTACCTTCTGTTTTTATTTTGTGCTTTTTAACTATTCAAGTTTTTTATCGTTTTTTTGATCTATTGGCTAATACTAGTCATTGATTTGTCCTATAGTTTAACCATTTAATAACATACTCGTGTTGCATAGTAGAACTTTTAAGATTATAATATCTATATACTTGATTATTTGAATATAGATATAGTTGTACCACTATCAAATAATTTTAGGGACTCCGTTTGCTACGGTTTCTTACTACAGTCGATTATAAGTCATTCATCGATACAATTTACGTCGATCAGTTTCTTAACTTACTCTCTATAGTATGTAAAAGCAAAATTCAGAGAAAACTAACTTTTAATTATGATTCTGCTTACTGATTTTAGTGAGCATTAGGCAGGAACATAAATGAAAAATATCAATGGAGAAGGGCTGTTAATGCAACAAAAATGGAGTTTTTCTGGTAGGTATAGTGGGTATACTATGCAAAGTTTTCAAAAAGACCTTCTCTCGGGGCTAGTTGTGGCTGTAATTGCGATCCCATTAGGTATGGCATTTGCAATCGCTTCTGGCGTGAAACCTGAGTATGGAATATATACAACAATCATTGCAGGGATACTAATCGCACTTTTTGGGGGATCAAGGTTTCAAATTGGTGGACCTACTGGAGCATTTATCCCTGTTTTATTTGGTATTGTAATGACCTATGGATATGACAGCCTCTTAATCGCTGGGTTTTTAGCAGGTATTATCTTGTTATTAATGGGGATTTTTAAATTAGGATCCTTGATTAAATTTATACCAAAGCCCGTGACTATTGGTTTCACATCAGGAATAGCAGTTATCATTTTTGTGGGTCAGATTGCTAATTTTTTAGGTCTGACAGGGGTAGAAAAACACGAAACGTTTTTTAGCAACCTTCGCGAACTTGGTATTCATATAAACACTATTAATTTATATAGTATTTTAACAGCTGTAATTTGTTTGATTGCTTTATTGTTAACGCCAAAATTTTTCTCGAAAGTTCCAGGTCCTCTTATTGGACTATTGCTTTCAACACTGGTAGCTAGTCTTTTTTTTCCTACTCATGTAGCGACCATTGGCTCAACATTTGGTGATATCCCAAGTACATTACCACAATTTCGATTTCCAGAGATTACGATCGCACGTATACAACAATTAATTGTTCCTGCGTTTGTAATAGCAATACTTGGAAGCATCGAATCTTTACTATCAGCAGTAGTTGCTGATGGTATGACTAAAAGTAAGCATAATAGTAATCGGGAATTACTGGGACAAGGAATAGCTAATATGATCGTTCCATTATTTGGAGGTATTCCAGCGACAGGGGCAATTGCCAGAACAGCTACAAATATTAAAAACGGCGGTGTCTCACCGTTTGCTGGAATAATACACGGAGTTATCGTTTTGCTTATATTAGTGTTGTTTGCTCCCTATGCTTCACAGATTCCATTAGCTAGTATGGCTCCTATTTTAATGGTGGTAGCATGGAATATGAGTGAGAGACATGGTTTTTATCAACTGTTAAAAACCAAAACAGCTGATTCTCTCGTTCTTGTGGTTACCTTTTTATTAACTGTCTTTGTGAATCTAACAGTTGCTGTTGAAATAGGACTTTTACTTGCTGCTATTTTATTTGTTAAACGTATGAGTGAATCTATGGTAACAATAAAGGCACTACCTAACGAAAACCATAAAAGAGATAAGATTGAGTCTCAAATTGTGACAGCGATTCATGACTGTCCTCAAATTAGTATTTATAATGTAGAAGGCCCTTTGTTTTTTGGGGCTGCTCAAACTTTTGAACAATCAATCATGAATACTATCAACCTAAAACCCAAGGTTTTACTCTTAAGAATGGGAAAAGTTCCGTATATGGATACCACTGGAGAATCTTATCTTTCGAGTGTCGTTAAGGATTTTTCAAAGCATGGAATTGTCTTGATATCGGGAATTAATTCTCAGCCCAAAAGCCTCTTAAATAAGACCGGTTTATCTGATTTTATTGGAGCAAGACAGTTCTTTGAACATTCTGGAGATGCAATCGACTTTGCACTTGAGCAGCTAGAAAAGGATAAATGCCTTGGTTGCAAACATTTTGCTTTTAGAGAATGTGCGGTTTTATCCGGTACAAATGAAATTAAAGAAGAAAGAAAAATTGAAGTGCCTACGCCTTAAAAATGAGGTGGGAAGTGAGGGAATGATAAATATGACGACCCTTCAACTGCAACAGTTTAAAACCGAATTCTTTAAAGCACTTGCTCATCCACTTCGGATAAGAATTCTCGAGCTTTTAACCGAAGGTGAAAAAAGTGTAAATGAAATACAATCTCTTTTAGGAAGTGAAGGCTCAGCAGTCTCACAACAATTAACTGTATTAAGAACAAAAAATATTGTTACAGGAATAAAAGATGGGAATAGAGTGATATATTCCTTAAGAGATCCCATGATTATTGAGTTACTCAGTGTTGCTCGCCAAATATTCAATAATCACCTTGTTGATACAATCACTATGCTTGATAATTTTACTACTTCTGATCCTAAGAATTAACTAGGTGTGATTATAGATGGGTTGGCAAAAGGATTCATAAGAGCAAGTATTGTTAAAAAAAAACGGTTGATAACACAGTCACCAATATAGAAAGTGCCACATTTAACAATTAAAAACAAAAAAGGCTCAGAAAAGAAATGATAAATTTATTGGTTAAGGATTGTAATGATTAATAGTTAAGGGGAAAAGCAACCAAATTGGTTGCTTTTTTTAATTTTGGTGTTACCACAACTAAGGACTACAAGAAAGAAAAGAGAACCAACTTGCACCCTAATGTGTACTACAAGACTGTTATGCTATAAAATTAAAATAAATAGCTTTGTATGAATTGTGAAAAACTAGAGATTTTTAAAACTGGAATTGTTTTATTACATGGAAAATCGATTAGGAGGATAGATAGGTGATAATTTCCTATATAAATCCTTTTCAACAGTGTCATAGTGAGTGTTGACACAGGCGGTATGGGGGAATGGTTTATGGATAATGTAAGATCAGTAAAAATCGATGGTGAGAGTATTCACATATTTAAAAGCGCGGTTTATATCTTTGAATCAAGTTCGGGATTAACTTTAGTAGTGGATCTGATTGTTAGTGAGGTTGTTGTTAATAAATATAAAAAAGTGGAAAATCTAATTATAGAGATAGAATTAGAAAATAGTAGAATCATAAATTTAATTATGCATTTAAAAATAAGAGTATAGCTGGATTTTTGTAACACAAAGGATAAATGCTTGAGGTGATGGATACCCCATTTACCCTGATGTGATTATTATGCATTGTATGCCTGTATCAAAATATCTCATGTACCCCATAAATATATATATACCTACTATGTACCCACAAAAATTAAATACTAAAAAAAATTATATGTATATTC
>JAIMAD010000346.1 GCA_023512145.1 Bacillus sp. (in: firmicutes)
GGGCTGTAGTGGCTGCGTTGGTTATTTTTCTTGGTTCGTTAATGCCAATGTATCAAAATAATAAGGCCTATGCCTATCTTTCTATAGATGTGAATCCAAGTATCGAGCTAGGTTTCAATAAAAAAATGCAGGTTATTGAGCTTACTGGATATAATAAAGAAGGAAAAGGGATTATATCACAATTGGATAATTGGAAAAAAGAGGATGTTTTGGATTTAACACAAACCATTCTTGCAAAATTGAAAAAAGAAGGATTTTTGAAAGCAAAGGAACATGTCATTATTTCAACGGTTAGGACAAAAGTTCTTGGAAAAAAAGTGGAAAAAAAGCTTCAAGATAATATTGTAGCGATCAAAGAAACAGTAAACCACGAACAGATAAAGTTAACCGTGTTAACAGGAACAAAAAAAGAAATGGAAAAAGCACATACGCTTGGGATTACTACAGGTAAGTACCAGGAAAATAAAATTCAGTTAACCAATATTCAAGAGATTAAAGACCAAGAAAAAACAAAAGAAAATGGTAAAAAGAAAGATAAAATAGCAGTTCCTGTGCAGCCGGTAGACCAGGTTTCCCCAGAGAAAGTCAAGAAACAAACTGAAAATAATAATGATCAAAATAACGGAGTAATTGAAAATAATAAACAAAACGAAAAAATTCATGCGAATGAATTATCCATACCTCCTGGGCAACTGAAAAATTGGGAAGAGGAAAAAATAAAACAAAACAAAGGGTTACAAAAAGAAAAAGTATTCGAAAATAGGATATTAAAACCTAAAGCTATAAGTGGTGAAAAAAATAATCAAGTAAAGTCCGGTAGATAATACCGGACTTCTTCCATGGTATTTTATTATTTTTTGGTGAATTGTCCAGACATTTGCGCTTGGGCTTGCTGTACAAGCCTTTTGGTAATTTCTCCACCCACAGAACCGTTTGCTCGTGAAACCGTATCTGAACCTAAAGTAACGCCAAATTCTTGAGCAATTTCGTATTTTACCTGATCTAAATATTGTTCAATCCCGGGTACTAATAGTTTGTTACTACTGTTAGACATTCAAGGTCAACTCCTAATTATCGGTTACAGAGAAAAATTATCTCTGTAAATGTATTATGTATATTACTTCAACAATTCATAAGTGGAAATGTTTTTCAAATATGGATATAACACTGTTTGAAGGGGAAAATAAAAAAGAGCCAATCGGCTCTTTTTTACTGTTTTCGAACATAAAACGCCTGGATATTCTTATGGCGCATGTGCTTTTGTACTTATTCAACAACTGCTTCGAGTAGCAAGTCAACAATATGGACTCCACTCATATTAGATGAAAGTCCTTCTTTTTCTATGCCAAGTTGCATTTGTAATAAGCAACCAGGATTTGCTGTAACGATGGTTGTGGCAAGTGTGTTTTTGACTTGCACCATTTTGTAATCAAGTAATTTCATCGACATTTCTGTCTCGATTATATTATAAATTCCTGCAGAACCGCAGCAACGGTCTGCGTCCTTCATTTCTTTATATTCTACTCCCTTAATTGATTGGAGCAGAACCCTTGGAGCAGAAGCCGTTTTCATTACGTTGCGCAGGTGGCAAGAATCCTGATAGGTAATAATTTGCGGTGGCATCTCTAATTTTACCTTTTTATGAAAATCAACAGTGACTAAAATTTCTGACACATCTTTAATCTTTTCAGCAAATGCCTTAGCTCGTTCATTCCATTCAGGCTCGTCCTTTAATAAGTGATCATAACCAAGCAAGAAGGCCCCACAACCACCTGCGTTTGTAATGATAAAGTCAACATTCAAGTCTTCAAAGGCTTTTATATTTCTTTTTGCCAGATCTTTTGAACCTCCTTTTTCACCATAATGACCGTGCAGGGCACCACAGCATGTTTGGTCTTGTGGAATGACAATTTCACAGCCAGCCAACTGTAGTAATTTAATAGTTGCGTCATTTGTTTTCATAAACATTGTATCCATTAAACAGCCGCTAAAAAAGGCAACCCGATGTGTTTGTTTACCAAGTGCTTCTACATGTTTTGGTCTATTTTTTAGTTACTTCATTGTCGCTATTTTTGGAAGCGCTTTTTCCATCAACGCTAAATGATCAGGCAAAATACCTAAAAAACCGATTTTTCTAGCAAGGGATTGAATACCTGAGCGTTGGTAAAAGCCGAGTAATCCAGTTACGTTTCTCATTCGATTTGGATGTGGAAACAGTCCTTCGAATACAGTCTTTCGGACAATCCTAGTTGGTAAGGAAAACTTCTTATTTTGACTGACAATATCTCTTGCCTCTTCGAGTAAATGACCATAATTTACTCCAGAGGGACAAACAGGTTCACAAGCTAGGCAACCGAGACATAGGTCAAGTGAACGTTCAAAATCTTCATCGGGTTCAATTAACCCATCGACAACAGCCTTCATCAAGGCAATTCTTCCTCGAGGTGAATGAGATTCTTTGAAGCCTGATTCAATATAGGTTGGACACGAAGGTAAGCAAAAGCCACAACGCATACAATTTAATAGCTCATCTTCATTCATCCTTTTTTTAAACTGTTCTTGGATGACTTCTTGTTCTTTCACAGTTGTCATTTTGAAACCACCACGCGTTTTCTGTCATCTTTTGCAAAAACTTTGCCTGGATTCATAATATTATTTGGGTCCAAACCTTGTTTAATGGCTTTCATAACAGCTATTCCTTCTTTACCAAGCTTTAATTCAAGGTAAGGGGCTTTCATAACACCGACGCCATGCTCACCAGTTATAGTGCCTCCTAATTCAACGGCTTTTTCGAAGATTTCGGCAAATGCCATCTCGACACGTTCCATTTCTTCATGATTTCTCGAATCAGTTGGACAGGTTGGATGGAGATTTCCGTCACCCGCATGTCCAAAAGTACAAATGTCTAATTTGTATTTTTCAGCAATTGTATTGATGGCACGAACCATTTTGGCTATTTCTGATCTTGGGACGGTGGCATCTTCAAGTATGGTTGTTGGCTTAAGTCGTGCCAGTGCGGAAAGAGCGGTACGTCTTGCAGTTGTTAAAGCTAATGCCTCTTCCGCTGATTGTGCCACTTGGACGGAGAACGCACCTTCTTGCTTACATATATTTATTATTTTTTCGATGTCGCGTGCTACTACTTCATGTGGTCCATCTTGTTCAATCAAAAGGACTGCTTTAGCATCGGTTGGTAATCCAATCTGTGCATAATCTTCGACAACCCTAATAGTAGGTTGGTCAAGAAACTCAAGTGTGGCAGGAATAATTTTATTGGCAATAATTTTGGAAACGGTTCTGGCAGCATCTTCAAGGTCTTGATACAAGGCGAGCATCGTTTTTTTCGTTTCAGGATAAGGAATAAGCTTTAAGATAGCCTCAGTGATTATTCCTAGCGTTCCTTCAGAACCAACCATTAATCGAGTCAGGTCATAACCGGCCACATCTTTTGCCAGTTTTCCTCCTGTTCGAATGATGTCACCGTTTGCCATAACTACTTCAAGTCCGAGAACATAATCACGGGTTACTCCATATTTAAGTCCACGCAAGCCACCTGCATTTTCACTAATGTTCCCAGCTATGGTTGATATTTTCATTGATCCTGGATCTGGTGGGTAGAATAGCCCTTTTGCTTCAGCAGCTACGGTCACTTCAAGAGTAATCACACCTGGCTGGACGGTTATCGTTAAATTTTCTTCATCAAGATCAACAATTTTGTTCATGTGTTTAAAAAGAATTACAAGACCGCCTTCTGTAGGACATGTTCCACCACAAAGGTTTGTCCCAGATCCTCTTGGAACAATTGGCACTTTATGTTCATTGCAAACTTTGACGATTTCAGAAACTTCTTTCGTATTACGAGGACTAATCACACCATCTGGCATAGCCTGCAAGTCTGGTGTTGAATCATAGGAGTAAACGAGTCTCTCAGTTTTTGCATCATCAAAATTTTGCTTTGAAACAATTGCTATTAACTTGTCTTTTACTACACTTGAAAGCATGCTGTTTCCCCCATTCGATTGAATACGCTTACAAATAGATTTTTACTATTTAAAGCATAAATATCTCCTATAAGTATAAAAAAACAAGCTTTCATCTGCTATAGATAATAGTCTGAAATATTTATAGTTTACTAGTTGATTTCTGTGTGTTCATCCAAAAAAAGAATCGCAAGATACAATTTCAATAAATCATGGATATTCCTTGGATTCAACCCAGTCAATTCCTCCGCTTTCTTTAAACGATAATGGAGGGTATTAATATGGATATGGAGTTTTGCAGCCGTATTTTTTAATGAGTGATTCTGTCTAAAAAGTTCCCTAATTGTTTCCACAAGCTCTTTTTCTACTAAAATCTTAGCAATTGTCCTATTAATAAAATCTGACTTTGTGATTGAGGAGAGTTCATCAAGGATCATTTCTACCGTTAAATCTTCATCAAAAGTAATATTTCCGGTATTTTTTGCTATTCTTAAAGCCCTTTCAGCTTGGCGAAAGGAATGACGAACTTCATGGGGATTAGCTACTTGACCCAGACCTGCATAGGCATGAAGGTTAAAATTACTTTTTAAGAAACGGATAAAATTAATAATCCTTTTTTCGATAATCTCACGTTGATGTTCTTTTGAGCAATCAATCAGGAGAATAACTCGTTCATTTCCTGAACGGGCACTCACTACTTTACTTTGTTGTTCGAACCACTTGAAAATGGAGGACCAAATATTTCTTGGTAAAGGGGAGGTTAACTCAAAAAGCTCAATTATAACGACTGTTCGATTGGACTTAAGATCAATTGATAATTGTCTTGCCCTATTTATGAGCGTATCATCCCATTCTTTCGCTTGAATCCAGTCTAAAACGAAGGATTCAAGGGCTCGGGAATGCCAATCAAACTGTTCGGCATAATAACTTTCACTGATCAGCAATTCCGTCATCTTTCGAATAATTTCCCCAAATGGAGCAACTTTAACTGGATCTCCAGTGATTCCAATGACACCTATAACATCATTTTGGAAAAAGATTGGGAAGTTAATTCCTGCCTTTACACCGGTTAATGTTAATTGGTCTTCTTT
>JAIMAD010000347.1 GCA_023512145.1 Bacillus sp. (in: firmicutes)
ACGCAGGAGGTCGCGGGTTCGAGTCCCGTCCGGACCGCCATACTATCTTTTACATAAGGGTAATATGGCTCAGTAGCTCAGTCGGTAGAGCAAAGGACTGAAAATCCTTGTGTCGGCGGTTCGATTCCGTCCTGAGCCATTCCAAAAAGAAGCTTGCATATGCGAGCTTCTTTTTTTTGTAATACATAATAATAGAAGATGTAATTCAATTGTAATAAACCTGCCTTTTTTTTACAAAGAAGTGAACATTTTGTCGCATTTTGTAATAAGTAGTCTCCTACTCTTGAACTAGTAAAATCCCTGATTTATAAGGGTTTTACCAACTTTTTTTAAAAATAAAAGCGATTGCTATATTAGGGATATTTCACATTAAAGGAGAAAAATGTCAGTTATTATACAATTTTATTACATTATAAAGACTCTTAATCTATTTATTAGGAATTATGGTAGAGTAAAGAAGGTCCAAAATACTGGGAAATCCTTAACTAGTCAACGAACGAAATTAAGTGAGTTTTACCGTGGTTTAGGGAGGAAGAAATGTTATTTTTTAATAAAATATCAAAGAAAAAAAGGTTATTACTAAAAACAACTGTAATAACTACTATGGCAGCATCGATCATCGCTTTAAGTAATGGTCCAGTAGCATTAGCTACTTCATCAAAGTTAACGACAATCTATCACGTATACCTAAACGATGCATATATGGGCAACGTCACTGATAAAACCATAATAGACAACATAATTACTGAAAAAGCTGATACCATGAAGGAATCCTTTAAGGGTGTTGACTTAAAAATAGGCGAACAGGTTCAATACATATCAGAACAGGTTTTCCAGTCTACAGCAAATAACCAAAATACAGTCCAAAGTATTAAAAATAACTTCCAAATTCAGGCAGAGGCCATAGCCATTGTTATCGATGGTCAGCCAGTTGTTTACTTGGATAATAAGATTACAGCTGAAGAAGTCATGAAGAAGCTTAAACAACAATATGTGTCTGAGGCCCAATTAAATGAACTAGCAGCAAAGGCTTCAGCAGAAACCGCCTTACCACCTTTATTGGAAAATGAGACTCGTATATTAGACGTTCAGTTATCCAAAAAGGTTTCAATGGAAACAAAAAATATTGCCCCTGAAAAGATTATTCCTGCAGAGGAAGCAGTAATGCTTTTACAAAGAGGTACCTTGGCAGAAAAGAAATATGCCATTCAAGAGGGCGATGTGCTTGAAACAATTGCACAAGATCATGATTTGAAGATGGCAGATATTTTAGTTTTGAATCCGGATTTAACAGAGGAATCTCTCTTAAAGATAGGTCAAGAGATAAATACTACGGTTCTCCAACCATTTGTAGAAGTTATTGTTGAAAAAGAAGTAAATCAAAAGGAAGATATTCCATTTGGTAATGAAGTGATTGAAGACTCATCCTCGCCAAAGGGTGAGACAAAAGTCAAACAAAAAGGTCAAAACGGCTCGCAATCAGTAACATACATGATAGCTGAACAAAATGGTGTAACTGTCAAGAAAGACATATCGAATAAGCAAATCCTGCAGCAGCCTATCAATCAAATTGTTGTAAAAGGAACTAAAGAGATTCCTTCTCGTGGTGAAGGGAATTTTGCCTGGCCAACATCAGGTGGTTATGTTTCCAGTAATCAGGGCTATCGCTGGGGGAAATTGCATAAAGGGATTGATATTGCCAGACCTAGTAATAAAACAATAAAGGCAACTGATAACGGCGTAATCGTGTCAGCAGGCTGGGATGGTGGTTATGGTAATAAAATTATCATTGACCATCAAAATGGTTACCGCTCACTTTATGGTCACATGTCATCACTTAATGTAAAAGTAGGCCAAACGGTTTCAAAAGGAACTAGCATCGGCGTAATGGGGTCAACGGGAGACTCAACAGGTGTCCACTTGCATTTTGAAGTGTATAAAAATGGTGGCCTTGTAAACCCGCTATCCTTACTAAGATAATAACGAATGGAAGTCTCTAGTTGGTGCTAGAGGCTTTTCTTTTTTGATTAAATAAGGGGTATTGAAATATAGTTGGGAAAATTAGCCATTATGATTTGCCAAATGATAGTAAAAGGTGAATTTAAGTTAATAAAATGGTAAAGTAAACTAGAATAGTTATGACTTCTATAGATTAATAAATAGATCAATTAAAAAGGAATTTCATAAAAAATATTTCCAACTAGATATGAATGATTTGAATATGAGCAGTAAAACAACAGTTTAAAGGTGGTGTGAGCGAAGCCTAACCAAACTGGTTACTTGGATAACTAAGGTCTTTTTAGAAATCCGTCATAAGTTTCTAAACAATGTTAGCGAAGCTCAGCCCCTTTTTCACAAAAAAAGGAGCAAATTGAATGGAAAAAAAAATTCTTGTTGTCGATGATGAAAAGCCTATTGCAGATATCTTACAGTTTAATTTAAAAAAAGAAGGATACGTTGTTTATTGTGCTTATGATGGAAACGAAGCACTTCAGTTAGTAGAAGAAATAAAACCGGATTTAATCCTCTTAGATATCATGCTGCCATTAAAAGATGGGATGGATGTTTGTCGGGAAGTTCGTAAGAAATATGATATGCCGATTATTATGCTTACAGCAAAGGATTCAGAGATTGACAAAGTCTTAGGACTAGAGCTTGGTGCCGATGATTATGTAACGAAACCATTTAGTACAAGGGAATTAATTGCCAGGGTAAAAGCCAATTTACGTCGGCACCAACAAATACTTTCCCAGCCAGAGGATGAGAAAGAATCAAATGATATTGAAGTTGGCTCCCTTATTATTCATCCGAATGCTTACGTAGTTTCAAAACGTGGTGAAACAATTGAACTGACACACCGCGAGTTTGAATTACTTTTCTATTTGGCAAAGCATATCGGGCAAGTAATGACGAGAGAACATCTACTGCAAACAGTCTGGGGTTATGATTATTACGGAGACGTACGGACTGTTGATGTTACAGTTAGACGTTTGCGCGAAAAAATTGAGGATAGCCCAAGCCATCCCACTTGGATTGTCACCCGACGCGGGGTAGGCTACTATTTGCGGAATCCTGAACAGGAGTAATCTAATTGATGAAAAAGGTTGGTTTCTTTCGCTCTATAAACGTGAAGTTCGTAATTATATATGTCCTGCTTATTTTAGTTGCCCTGCAAATTATTGGCGTTTATTTTGTTAAACAGCTGGAAGAAACATTAAGGACAAACTTCCAGACCTCATTAAAAGAGCGTATTAATTTGTTAGCCTTTACCGTTGTTGAGGTAATGGAAAAGGAAAGAACTCCTGAGGACACGATACTTGAAGAAGATATCAAGAAAATTCTTAGAGACTTTGAATCAGGCGATATTTCTGAAGTTCGGGTGATTGAAAGCGGATCTCTTAAGATTATTGGTACATCAAATCCCAATAATCAAGGAGTGGTCGGTCAAAGAACGACAGAGCTTATGGTCAAGCAATCGTTGGAGTTGGAAGATGACCAAAGTGATATTAAAATTGACGATCTACAAACAAGAAATCGGATATGGGTCCTCTCGACGCCGATTAAGTCAGGCAAAAAAGTTATTGGAGCCATTTATCTTGTTGCAAAAATAGAAACTGTATTTGAACAAATGAAAACAATCAACGGTATTTTTGCAACCGGAACAGCGATTGCTTTGTTCTTTACAGCCCTCTTAGGCATATTGTTGGCCCAAACAATCACAAGGCCGATTACTGATATGAAAAAACAGGCAATAGCGATGGCGAAGGGTAATTTTTCAAGGAAAGTTAAAGTGTACGGTAATGATGAAATCGGCACACTTGCAATCACCTTTAACAATCTCACCAAAAAGCTCCAGGAAGCACAGGCAATGACAGAAGGAGAACGAAGAAAGCTTTCATCAGTCTTGTCGTATATGACGGATGGCGTGATTGCGACTGACAGGAAAGGCCGGGTTATTTTAATCAATGATCCTGCGGCCCAAATGCTGAATGTTTCACGTGAAACAGTCTTGACGCAACCAATTGTCTCCTTATTGAGTATAGACGATACCAATTCATTTGAGGACTTACTTGAGGAAAAGGATTCGTTACTTTTAGATTATAGTACGAAAACGGAACGCTATTTTCTTCGTGCTAATTTTTCTGTGATTCAAAAAGAGACGGGTTTTGTCAATGGGTTAATTGCTGTGCTCCACGATATAACGGACCAAGAAAAAATTGATACCGAAAGAAGAGAGTTTGTAGCTAATGTCTCACATGAACTGAGGACACCGTTAACAACTATGAGAAGTTACTTAGAGGCGTTAGCAGACGGGGCATGGAAAGATGAAGAGATTGCTCCGAACTTTTTAGAAGTAACAAGGACAGAAACCGAAAGAATGATTCGTCTTGTGAATGACCTCCTCTCCCTATCGAAAATGGATAGTACAGATTATCGGCTTACGATAGAGTGGGTGAACATTGTCGATTTCTATCACCGCATAATTGATCGCTTTGAGATGTCCAAGGAGAAAAATGTAACCTTCAATAGAATGCTCCCAGAAAATAAGATATTTGTTGAAATCGATGAAGATAAAATGACTCAGGTATTATACAATATTATTTCTAATGCCTTAAAGTACTCTCCTGAAGGCGGAAAAATTACTTTTTCTATACAAGAAGAGGAAGACAAAGTTACTATCAGCATATCTGATGAAGGCATGGGGATTCCGAAAGAGAATATTGGTAAGATATTTGACCGCTTTTATCGAGTTGATAAAGCAAGAACCAGGAATCTAGGTGGTACAGGTCTAGGTCTTGCGATTGCCAAGGAAATGATCAATGCACATAGCGGGGCAATTTGGGCAACAAGTGAAGAAGGAAAAGGAACGGTAATTTCCTTTTCACTGCCGTACGAGCGTTCTGAAGAGGATGAATGGTTATGAAATACGAGAGGCTTAAATCAGCAATTTTAACGTTATTAGTCTTGGGTAGTATTCTTTTAACTTGGGCTCTTTGGACGTACCAGCCTAATTATGACACGATGGAAGATAGTAATACTGTAGCAGAAGTCGCCTTAAGTGAAAAA
>JAIMAD010000348.1 GCA_023512145.1 Bacillus sp. (in: firmicutes)
AGGCTTGTTGCTGTGATGGAAATAGCAATCAGAATTAATGTCCATAAATACACCGACCAGCCTTTTGATATAAATGCAATTCTGTAAATGATAAAAAATGCGAGCGTAAGTGAAATTCCCACAATGCTTAATATTGTAGAGGGAGTTTGAAAAATAAAGTAAAACGGTAAAATACTAAGAACAGTCCAAATATATGGAGCAATCCCATTATTTCTTTGAAAAGTCAAATACCTTTTAATCATGCAAGTAACCTCTTTTTCACCTAAAAGTCTTTATTCTCTATCTTATCTTAAATTACATTCATTTTTCTCTAAAACAGTATTTATTTTTGATATTATTTTTACTTTTTTAAATCTGACAAACTTTTTCCTTGCTTCTCCAAAGTTGGAAGTTAAATGAATTGAGTCTGGTTGTTGAAGTGAAGATTGGTACATTTTGTAGAGGAGGTGTATTGTTGTGGACCTTTTCATGTCTATAAATAAGAATTCTTCGACCTAAGTTGTGTACATGGTAGTAGCCAATATTGCCAGTCATCCATTGCAAAATTTTCGGCAGTTCTTAAAAAGAACTTCCTTCCACTGCTGCCAATCGAAAAAAATAAACCTTAACAAAACAAAAACAAGAATTAAAGGGAATCACACCAAAAAAACACCACTGTCCACATGAACAATGGTGTTTTAAAGATTTTTTATTTAGAGTTTACAAGTACTTTTCCGCTTTCTTCAAGGCGGTGAACTAATTTTATGTTGTTTTCTTTTGCAAGGTTCATATAGCCATCCGTAACCTTTTGTAAACTTTCGCGCCGATCTCTAGCAAAGTGAACATATTTTTCACTGTCATTAACAAGGTTTTCTTCAAATCGTTGAATCATGTCAAGACCTGCTGCAATTGGAGCCATTGTCAACTCCTCTAATCTTTCAGATAATTCACCGAATTGTTCCTTCAGCTCTGGACGAACAACTTGTCCTTCTTCACCTTTTTTGCCAAGATTGCTTGAAACACCTTTAACCAATTCGTTACTAATCTCTCTAGAAGTTTGAAAAACACCAGCAAGGGAGCCTCTAAATTGTTGATTAAATTTAACCACTTCTTTTAGCGTATTAAGATACGCCTCTTCTCTTCTTTCGCGGAAATTTCTAGCTTGATCCACCGATTGTTCGAATTGATTCCACAGTGTGTCTACCAAACGATTTGAATTATATCCTACTTCTTGATCTTCGGCTTGTACACCTTTCTTTGTTACCGTACTCATTTTTAACCCTCTCCTTTTAATTACTTTATGTATCCTCTATGCAAGTCCTTATATGTAATTTACACCTAACTGTAATATTTTGTCAACCCTTACAATATAATAAAATAATCATAATCCTCTAAATGTTTACATCTTACGAAAAATGGACACAAAGTTTATGAATAATCACAATAGGAGGAATTAGATTTGGGAATTTTATATAATAGTTTCTTTGACACTCCTTATTTACGATTTGGTGTGGGTGAAGCATTAGTTTTTATTCATGGACTCGGCGAAGTGAAGGAAGGATGGGCCAATCAATTCGAGTTTGCGGACCAGTATGATGTAATTATTCCTGATTTACGAGGACATGGTGAGTATACAATGACGGATGAAATATCTATTAAACACTTTGCGTATGATGTGATCAGTCTATTGAAAGGACTAGGACTTGAAAGCGCCCACATTTGTGGATTGTCAATGGGTGGAATGGTAGCCCAAGAAATATATCGTCATGCGCCAGAGATGTGTCGCAGTTTAATGCTGGTTAGCACTTTCCATTACGCTCCAAAACGACTTGGAAATCTATTTATTAAACATCGGAGAGCTCGAGCAGAAAATAGTTCACCAGATGCGTTAAAAGAAAAATCTGCAAGGGTTTGTCTCCATTCTTGGACCTCAGAAAATTTAGATAGCTTTTATCAATTTTACAGGCCAAATAGTGAATTTTTTTTCAAATCAATGGAAGCATGTTTATCTGTAAATAACTTATCTTTACTCCCTAAGATTAAGGTTCCGACCCTAATTCTTGGTGGGCAATATGATTCCGTCATACCTCCGTGGGTCCAATTGTTAATGCATAAACAAATTCGTCACTCAGAATTTGCTATTTTCAGAAATACTGGACATATTGCTAAGTTGGAGGCAAAGGATCAATTCAACGATGTTCTGCGTAAATTTTTAAATAAACACAAAGGGGCAAGTTAATGGGGGATGGGAGTTATCCTTACAATTTCCCATTACCCATCCATATTATATATGACCTTTTTCCGTCCTATATTACACAATAATATACTTTCTTCTTATTAAAATAACCAGGTGTCAGGCACCATGGAAGTACATTTTCCCATATAAATTTTCATAATCCATGACATTTGGATTATTCTGAATATTGAAACGTTTTATACTTTACAAACAGTAGCAACCACGTTTATTATTAAAATAAATAGGAGGGGTTAAATTTGCTAATAGTATCAAAAAGTCACTCCGAAATTCCTTTTTTACGTTTTGGTGTAGGTGAACCCTTAGTTTTTATCCATGGTCTTGGAGAAGTGAAGGAGGGCTGGAACAATCAATTTGAGTTTGCGGATCAATATGACTTAATTATCCCTGATTTACGAGGACATGGTGAGCATATTACCACCGAAAAGATATCCATACCACACTTCGCACGTGATATTATCAGCTTATTGAAGGAGCTAGGCATTGAAAGCGCTCACATTTGTGGTTTGTCTATGGGCGGAATGGTCGCGCAAGAAGTCTATCGTCAAGCACCAAATATGTGTCGCTCCTTATTGCTGGTTAGCACCTTCCACTTCTTTCCAAAACAACTAGCTAACTTAATGATAAGCTACCGTAAGGCTCGATCGCGTTCTAATAACCCTGGTATTACCAACGACATGGCCGCACGTATATCCCTTAATTCTTGGAACAAAAATATCTACGAGGAATTCCATAAATTTTATAAACCCAATCATGATGTATTTCTAAGATCTGTTAAAGCATGTTTTCAAGTTAATAATTTAGGACTACTACCTAAGATTAATGTCCCAACTTTAATCATTGGCGGGCAATATGATTCGGTCATACCTGTATGGATCCAATTGTTAATGCATAAACAAATTCGAAACTCAGAGTTTATTATCGTCAGAAATTCTGGTCATATTGCCAAGTTAGAGGCAAAAGATGCCTTTAATAGAGTCATTCGCACCTTTTTGACAAAACACAGAATAGCAATTTAAGGGGAGAAATTCTCTCCTTCTTTGTTCTTTGCGATAACATATTATTCGATAATTCACTATTATCCAAAAGGAGTTGTATGATTTGCCCGTTACTAGTTCAAATGGAATTGATCTCTATTATGAAGTCCATGGTGAAGGCGAACCATTGTTGCTAATAATGGGGCTCTCACTTAATTCCAAGTCTTGGTTCAGAACCTTGCCTGTCCTCAGCGAACATTATAAAGTGATTATTTTTGATAATCGTGGCACGGGGTTAAGCAGCAAACCCAATACCCCTTATTCAATCGACCATATGGCAGAAGATGCTCGTGATGTCTTGGATGCAGTAGGTGTGAATTCTGCACATGTGTATGGCATCTCAATGGGTGGGATGATTGCCCAAAGGTTGGCACTTAATTATCCTAAGCGAATCAGGTCACTTATCCTCGGCTGCACAACAACTGGCGGTGCAAATCATATCCAGCCTAGTACCGATGTCTCCATGCTTTTGCTTTCAAGGGGTACTTCTTCAGCAACACCTGAAGAGATGGCATGGGCCACATCACATATCTTATACAGCCAAACTTTTTTTGAAAATCAGCGGATATTAGTGGCAGAGGACATCCAAAAACGAATTGAGTTACCCATCGAGCCATTTGCTTATATGCTTCAGCTCCAAGCTTGCATGAGCCATGACACCTTTAATGTGATTGATCAAATTAACATTCCTACTTTAATTATCCATGGTGATGAAGACAAACTAATCCCCTATGAAAATGGTGTTACATTAGCAAAAAAAATACCAAATGCTGAATTTTTTAAGGTCCAAGGTGCTGGACACATCTATGTGACTGAAGCAAATGATTTAGTAAATGAAAGAGTGCTAGATTTTTTAATCAATCAACAGAAGTGTTGAAATGCCCGACTTAAAGCTAGTCGGGCATTTTCATAGAAATATAAATATATATATACTTTCTAAACGCTAGCGCTAGTTCCACCATCAACGGCAAGGATATGACCAAACACGTAGTCAGATGCAGCGGATGCTAAGAAAAGTGCAGGTCCTTTCATATCATCATCAGAGCCTAATCGTCCCGCAGGTGTTTGCTCGATTATTTTCTCTCCAGAATAGGCCAATAATGGTTTGACCATTTTCGTCGGAAAAAATCCCGGTGCAATTGCATTCACATGGATATTATATGGTGCTAATTTTACGGCTAAATCTTTCGTAAGGCTAATTACCGCACCCTTACTTACAGAATAGCCAATCGCATCCATCACGTGTGGATCCTGTCCACCTAACCCGGCAATCGAGGCGATATTTATAATTTTTCCAGACCGTTGTTCCATCATGATTTTCCCAACTAGTTGTGAAAATACGAAAACAGCCTTTAAGTTTATATCCATTACTTTATCCCATTTATCAACGGGCATTTCTAAGGCAGGTGCTCCCCAGC
>JAIMAD010000349.1 GCA_023512145.1 Bacillus sp. (in: firmicutes)
ATCTAAAGGTGTTATTTTCACAGATATTTTAACAGCTGCTAGAGAACATAGTGAGCTTTTGAAAAAGTACTATATGACTCAAGCTATCAATGCAGATGAACATCGCCTTACAGCACTAAACGCGGCATTAGTAAATGGAGGAGTTTTCTTATACATTCCGAAAAATGTGGAAATCTCTGAACCAATTCAAGCCGTGTATGTACACGATGATGCTGAGGCTAACCTGTTTAACCATGTCATTGTTGTTGCAGAGGACAATAGCTCAGTAACATATGTGGAGAACTATATTTCTACCATCGAAGAATCAAATACCGTTGTAAATATTTTGGCAGAAGTGATTGCAAACGCAAATTCAAAGGTAGTCTATGGTGCAGTTGATACACTTGCAAAAGGAATCACGACCTATGTGAACCGTCGCGGTGTTGCTGCAAGAGATGCCCGAATTGAATGGGCATTAGGCCTAATGAATGAAGGAAATACGATTTCAGAAAACACAACAAATTTAATTGGTGATGGCTCTTATGCCGATACAAAAACCGTTGTTGTTGGTCGTGGTGAGCAAATACAAAATTTCACAACCAAGGTTGTTCATTTTGGGAAAAATAGTGAAGGCTATATCTTAACGCATGGTGTCATGAAGGACAGTGCTTCTTCCATTTTTAACGGAATTGGAAAAATCGAACACGGTGCCTCAAAATCAAATGCGGAACAAGAATCGCGTGTGTTAATGCTTAGCGAAAAAGCACGTGGTGATGCTAATCCAGTTCTATTAATCGATGAAGATGATGTAACTGCCGGTCACGCAGCATCTGTTGGCCGTGTTGATAATATTCAGCTTTATTACCTAATGAGTCGTGGAATTCGAAAAGAAGAAGCAGAGCGGTTGGTTATCCATGGGTTCCTAGCTCCAGTCGTAAACCAGCTTCCAATCGAAGGAGTAAAGAAACAATTAATTGAAGTGATTGAAAGGAAAATACGCTAATGAATGTCAGGGATATTCGTAAGCTGTTTCCAATTTTAGATCAAGAAGTAAATGGCAAGGCATTGGTTTACTTAGATAGTGCGGCAACCTCCCAAAAACCACAACAAGTCATTGAGGCTGTTGATAACTATTATCGGGAGATTAACTCCAATGTCCATCGCGGTGTGCATACACTAGGAACAAGAGCTACTGATGCATACGAAGGTGCAAGGGAAAAGGTTCGTAAATTCATCAATGCTAAGTCGAGTGTGGAAATAATTTTTACTAAAGGAACAACGACTTCTATTAATACTGTGGCAGCAAGTTACGGAGCTGCGAATTTAAAAGAAGGCGATGAAATCGTTATTACTTATATGGAACACCATAGTAATATTATTCCGTGGCAGCAAGTGGCAAGAAAAACTGGTGCCCAGTTGAAATACATCCCGCTTCAAGCGGATGGAACGATTTCACTTGATGACGCCAGAGCAACGATTACAGCAAAGACGAAGATTGTGTCAATCATGCAAGTATCGAATGTACTTGGCGTTATTAATCCAGTGAAAGAAATAGCCAAAATAGCTCATGAAAATGGGGCTATTATGGTCGTTGATGGAGCGCAAAGTGCACCACATATGAAAGTTGATGTTCAAGATTTGGACTGTGATTTTTTTGCCTTTTCAGGGCACAAAATGTGTGGTCCGACCGGTATCGGTGTCCTTTATGGAAAAAAACAGCTGCTTGAAAAAATGGAGCCGATTGAATTTGGCGGTGAAATGATTGATTTTGTGGAATTGTACGAATCAACCTGGAAAGAACTGCCGTGGAAATTCGAAGCCGGTACGCCAATTATTGCTGGAGCCATTGGATTAGGTGCGGCAATTGATTTTTTAAATGAAGTAGGCTTAGATCATATTAGCGAGCATGAACATAGGCTTGCGGCATACGCATTAGAAAAAATGTCTTCTGTTGATGGCATGACCATTTATGGTCCCCTTGATGGTGCTAAACGGGCCGGACTTGTCACCTTTAATTTAAGTGATGTCCATCCACACGATGTGGCAACAGTTTTGGATGCGGAAGGGATTGCCGTAAGGGCAGGACATCATTGTGCCCAACCACTAATGAAATGGCTTAAGGCTTCTTCAACAGCACGTGCAAGCTTCTACCTTTACAATACAGAAGATGATATTGATAAACTTGTTGAAGGACTTATCAAAACAAAGGAGTATTTCAGCGATGTCTTCTAATAATTTAGATAATCTCTACCGTCGGGTAATCATGGATCATTATAAAAACCCTCGTAATCGAGGAATTATCGAAGATGGCAGTCTGACGATTGATATGAATAACCCAACTTGCGGGGACCGTATTCAATTAACCATAAAAGTGGATGATGGAATTGTTTCAAATGCAAGGTTTGATGGTGAAGGCTGTTCCATCTCCATGTCTTCTGCTTCAATGATGACCCAAGCAATTAAGGGGATGAAGATTGAAGAGGCATTAAATCTATCAACTGTTTTTTCCGAAATGATGTTGGGGAAAGACTATGATGACGATATTGATTTAGGTGATATTGAGGCACTACAGGGTGTTTCCAAATTTCCTGCTAGAATCAAATGTGCCACTTTAGCGTGGAAGGCCATGGAAAAAGGATTGAAGGAAGAGGAACAACAATAAAATTTAGAAAATGCGTTTGGAATGGGCTCTAGACCTTCTCCTGCGCCAAGGCGCTTTGCGCTTTTCTAAGAATGGAGGAACAACGATGGCGAAAAAAATGCCGGAAATCGGTGACTATAAATATGGGTTTGCCGATAAAGACGTTTCCATATTCCGATCAAAACGTGGTTTAACAGCTGATATAGTAAAAGAAATTTCAAAGTTGAAGAACGAACCACAATGGATGTTGGACTTCCGCTTGAAATCACTTGAGCAATTTTACAAGATGCCAATGCCACAATGGGGCGGAGACATGTCCTCGTTAAACTTTGATGAAATTACCTATTATGTAAAACCATCTCAGAAATCTGAGAAGTCATGGGATGAAGTGCCTGCGGAAATCAAAGCAACGTTTGATAAGCTAGGGATTCCGGAAGCTGAGCAGAAATATCTTTCTGGAGTATCAGCTCAATATGAATCAGAGGTTGTTTACCATAACATGAAGGTAGAACTTGAGGATATGGGAATCATCTTCAAAGATACCGATTCGGCTCTTAGGGAAAATGAAGACATTTTCCGTCAATATTTTGGAAAAACAATCCCTCCAACAGATAACAAGTTTTCAGCACTTAACTCTGCAGTATGGTCTGGTGGCTCGTTCATCTACGTACCTAAGGGCATTAAGGTGGATACACCACTACAAGCATATTTCCGGATTAACTCTGAAAATATGGGTCAATTTGAACGGACATTAATCATTGTAGATGAAGGCGCATCTGTTCATTATGTTGAAGGTTGTACCGCGCCAGTCTATACAACCAATTCCTTACACAGTGCCGTTGTTGAGATTATTATTAAAAAAGATGCATATTGCCGTTATACAACGATTCAAAACTGGGCAAATAATGTCTTTAATCTTGTTACAAAACGTGCGGTTTGTGATGCTAATGCAACAATGGAATGGATTGATGGAAATATCGGTTCGAAATTGACGATGAAGTACCCAGCTTGTATTTTAAAAGGCGAAGGCGCGCGTGGGATGACATTATCGATTGCGATTGCCGGTAAAGGTCAGCATCAGGACGCAGGGGCAAAAATGATTCATTTAGCTCCAAATACTTCTTCAACCATCGTATCGAAATCAATTTCAAAGCATGGTGGGAAAGTTACCTATCGCGGAATGGTTTCATTTGGACGTAAAGCAGATGGCGCCCGTTCTAATATTGAGTGCGACACATTAATCATGGATAATTTATCAACATCTGATACGATTCCATACAATGAAATCTTAAATGACAATATTTCGCTTGAACACGAAGCGAAGGTTTCTAAGGTTTCTGAAGAGCAGCTTTTCTACTTGATGAGCCGTGGGATTTCACAGCAAGAAGCGACAGAAATGATCGTCATGGGCTTTATCGAGCCATTTACAAAAGAATTGCCAATGGAATACGCCGTTGAAATGAACCGTCTCATTAAGTTCGAGATGGAAGGGTCAATCGGTTAATTTTCGAAAAATTTCCCGCTTGCTGAATTTTAGCAGGCGGTTTTTTCTTGTGGGAAAACAAATTACTGCTGGTAGAGTTTAATTTCCCATAAAATGGATCTGTTCGAGTCCAATACAATGGTATCACCCCAACCTATTTTCAGGTAAGCACCCAAAATCGAAAATATCCGCAACCTTATAAAAATGGGTATGCTATTATTAATAGTTGGGAGGTGGATTTTTTTGATCTATATTGGTGTAACCGGCTGGGGCGACCATGACAGCTTATACCCTGGTCAAATTTCCGTACGGGAAAAATTAGCGGAATATGCGGGTCATTTTCCGATTGTGGAAGTGGATGCAGCATTTTATGCTATTTTAGCAAAAAAAAATGCCCAAAAGTGGATCAATGAAACCCCAGAAAACTTCCAGTTTATCGTCAAAGCGTACCAAGGAATGACTGGCCATAAACGCGAGGAAATTCCGTTTGAAAACAAACAAATAATGTTCAATGATTTTAAAGAGTCGCTCGACCCATACATAAAAAATAATAAATTAGCAATGGTATTGTTTCAATTTCCACCTTGGTTTTCATGTATTCGTAAAAATATCGAATACTTAAGATGGTGTAAAAATGAAATGGGTGATATTCCTTGCGCCCTAGAGTTCAGGCACCAATCGTGGTTTGCGCCCCATTACCGTGAAAAGACACTCGATTTTATGACAGCTGAAAAATGGATTCACAGTATTTGTGATGAACCACAATCCTGAGAGGGATCGATTCCAACAGTATTAAACTCTACCGATACTAAAAAGGTCCTGGTAAGATTTCATGGTCGCAATGTTTATGGCTGGCAAAAGCGGAATGGAGAGAATTGGCGTGAGGTCCGTTATCTTTATCGCTATAATCAAAAAGAGCTGC